>DXLV01000034.1:10781-18426 GCA_019414545.1 Collinsella sp.
GCGTCTTTGGGTGCGATCCGCTGTGTCTGGGCGCCGTGCTTTCGCTCGAGGCGCTCGACCGTGTGTGTGCCGGCGTGGCGCCGCGCAAACTCGTTGCCGCTTCGGTGGCGCGCTCGCAGCTCAAGCGCCATCGCGTGGATGCCGCCGCAGAGTGCGCGCACGCGTTGTTTGCGGGCCGCGGTGCGCCCGCGCTTGACCTTTCTGTTGATGAGGCCGATGTGCTGGAGCGCGGGTTGCCCTCGCTCGATGCTCGCATGCAGGCTCACTTCGATCGCGCCCGTGCGCTGGCCGAGTATCTGGCTGCTAACGAGATGGTGTGTAACGTTCGCTATCCCGGGCTGGGCTCGCATCCCGATCATGCGGTTGCAACGGGAATCCTCGAGCACGGCTTTGGCCCGGCAGTTGAGTTTGACCTTATCGAGCGAAGTGCGGGTGAGCTGTTCGACACATTGCCGGGGGAGTTCCGCACGTCGCCCGCCGGCGGCGCAACGACACGCCTTTCGGCCCCACGCGGCAAGCAGAGGGGAACCATCCGCCTCTTCGCCGGCACCGACGACCCCCTGCAGGTGGCAGCCACTCTCGATAACGCCCTTCGCAAGTAGCTAATCGGGGTCTGTGTCACGAAAACGGCCTATTTACTACGTTTAAGCAATAGGGGTCGACCACACCCGCCTATTTTGAAAATTACCAAGCTGTTTACCAGCGGTTTTAATTTCATAATGTCCGGTATGGTCGTGGGTATTCAACTAAACGTAGTAGATGGGCTCGTTTTGTGGCGCGAGCCTCAACCCGAGGGCGCTGTGGGCTAAAAACCGCCTAAAAGGACTACTCCGCGTTGATGCTGGCGATGAGGACGTCGGCTTTGGCGGCTATGGCCTGGTTGATGTCGGCCTGCAGCTCCTCGTACACCGCTATGGCTCGCTCGCCGGCGGGGGTGAGGGTGGATCCGCGGGCGCCGTCGCGCTCGATGAGTTTGCATCCCAGCTGCCCTTCGGCCTCGTTCACGATGCGCCAGGCCTTAGAATACGCCATGCCCATGCTCTTGGCGGCGCGGTTGAGCGAGTGCTCCCGGGCAATACCCTGCAGCAGCAAGACGCAGCCATGGCCGAACACGCCCGGCAAATCCTTGTCGCACGCTTGAATGACCAACTTTGCCGTCGTCTTGTACTTCATACGCTCCACGTCTCCCCGCTAAAGTATTTGCTGGGCAAACGCAAAGCCTGCGTCAAACCCTCGTGTGCTCTTTCTAAACCATGCATTGTAGCAGTCAAAGTGCGTTAAGATACTTCCCCAGTATTGGGCGCCCAAGGTTGGGCTGGGTCCTACGAGGCCTGCAGCCGACCGGTCGCATGGAAAAAGGAGAAACATGGCTACGTTCTTTCCCGGTGAGTCCCACACGTTTTCGGAGTATCTGCTGGTCCCTGGTTACTCGTCCTCGCAGTGCATCCCCAACAACGTCTCTCTTAAGACGCCGCTAACCCGCTTCAAGCGCGGTGAGAAGCCGGCAATCACCCTGAACATCCCCATGGTTTCCGCCATCATGCAGTCCGTCTCGGGCGTCGACATGGGTGTCGCGCTCGCTACCGAGGGTGGCCTGTCCTTCATTTACGGTTCTCAGACCCCCGAGTCCGAGGCTGCTATGGTCAAGGCCGTTAAGGATCACAAGGCTGGTTTCGTTCAGTCCGATTCCACGCTGACACCCGACATGACCATGGAGCAGGTCATCGAGCTCAAGGAGAAGACCGGCCACTCCACCATGCCGGTCACCGACGACGGCACTCCCAAGGGCAAGCTCCTGGGCATTGTCACCAGCCGTGACTATCGTCCCAGCCGCGATGACCACCAGAAGAAGGTCTCCGAGTTCATGACCCCGCGCGAGCAGCTCATCGTGGGCGACAAGAACATCAGCCTCAAGGTTGCCAACGACGTCATCTGGGACAACAAGCTCAACGCCCTACCTATCGTCGACGACAACGATCACCTTATGGGCATCGTCTTCCGCAAGGACTACGACAGCCACAAGACCAACCCCAACGAGCTGCTCGATAACGACAAGCGCTATATGGTCGGCGCCGGTATCAATACCCGCGACTATGCCGAGCGCGTGCCGCTGCTCATCGAGGCCGGTGCCGATGTCCTGTGCATCGATTCTTCCGAGGGCTTCAGCGAGTGGCAGAAGCGCACCATCGAGTGGATCCGCGCCAACTACGGCGAGGACGTCAAGGTCGGTGCCGGTAACGTCGTCGACGCCGAGGGCTTCCGCTTCTTGGCCGACTGCGGGGCCGACTTCATCAAGGTCGGTATCGGCGGCGGTTCCATTTGCATCACCCGCGAGACCAAGGGCATCGGCCGTGGCCAGGCCACCGCGCTGATCGACGTCTGCCGCGCCCGTGACGAGTACTACGAGGAGACCGGTGTCTACGTGCCCGTGTGCTCCGACGGCGGCATCGTCTACGACTACCACATGACGCTCGCCCTTGCCATGGGCGCCGACTTTATGATGCTGGGCCGCTACTTCGCCCGCTTTGACGAGAGCCCGACCGAGCGCGTCAACGTCAACGGCCAGTACATGAAGGAGTACTGGGGCGAGGGTTCTGCGCGTGCCCGCAACTGGCAGCGCTACGACCTGGGCGGCGCCGCGAAGCTCAGCTTCGTCGAGGGCGTCGACTCCTACGTTCCCTACGCCGGCTCCCTCAAGGACGGCGTGGGCGGCACGCTCTACAAGGTCAAGTCCACGATGTGCAACTGCGGCGCCCTCTCGATTCCCGAGCTCCAGGAAAAGGCACGTCTGACCTTGGTCTCCTCGACCTCGATCGTCGAAGGCGGAGCCCACGACGTCGTAGTCAAGGACTCCCAACAGAGCGTAACGTATCGATAAGATAAGACCTGCACATAAAGGTTGAGCCTCAACCACGTTATTTAGATAAAGCGAGATGCCTGCAAGTCGCAGGCATCTCGCTTGTTGTATTTGCTATCATCAGTCGAGTTAACGATGTGGCGGGGCGTTCTTACCTTTGCTCGCTGCAAGTTCCGCACGAGCCGAAGAGCACTTAATGTGCTCTTCGTGCGAGCAGGACTGTCCGCAGCAGCGAGTAAAGGTAAGAACGCCCCGCCCCAACCCAGCTAACAAAGGAGCTGATATGTGCGATTGCACAGATCATAAGGATGAGATCCCTGCCTACGACGCACAGGCCATTGAGTCCAAGTGGATGAAGGCCTGGGAGGACTCCAACCTCTTTGCCGTCGACACCGACGCCAGCAAGCCCAAGAAGTACGTGCTCGAAATGTTCCCGTATCCGTCGGGCGACCTGCACATGGGCCACGCGCGCAACTACACCATCGGCGATGCCATGGCCCGTCAGGCCCGCATGCGCGGCTTTGACGTGCTGCACCCCATCGGCTTTGACGCCTTTGGCCTGCCCGCTGAGAACGCTGCCATCAAGCACAACACGCAGGCTGCCGCCTGGACGTATAAGAACATGGACCAGGCGCTCGCCACGATGAGGCGCATGGGCTTCTCCTACGACCTGGATCGCACCGTTAAGACCTGCAGCCCCGACTACTATCGCTGGGGCCAGTGGATCTTTGAGAAGATGTGGGAAAAGGGCCTGGTCTATCGTAAGAAGAATCCGGTTAACTGGTGCCCCACCTGCAAGACCGTTTTGGCTAACGAGCAGGTGACCGAGGGCAAGTGCTGGCGTTGCGGCACCGAGCCCGAGAAGCGCGACCTGGAGCAGTGGTACTACAAGATCACCGAGTACTCCCAGGAGCTGCTCGACGACCTGGAGAAGCTCCCCGGCTGGCCCGAGCGCGTCAAGCAGATGCAGGCCAACTGGATCGGTCGCTCTGAGGGCGCCGAGGTCGACTTTACCCTGTGCGATGCCGATGGCGAGCCCATCGAGGGCGACGAGGGCAAGATCACCGTCTTCACCACGCGCGCCGACACGCTCTTTGGCGTCTCCTTCTTTGTCCTGGCTCCCGAGTACGCCCGTCTGCACGAGCTCGTCGAGGGCACGGAGTACGAGGCGGCCGTCACCAAGATCGTTGAGGACTCCAAGCACATTTCTGCCGTCGAGCGTGCCCAGGGCACTCTCGAGAAGCACGGTGCCTTTACCGGCCGCTACGTGGTGAACCCCGTTAACGGCGAAAAGGTCCCCGTGTGGGTTGCCGACTACGTCGTGGCTGACTACGGCACCGGCGCCGTCATGGCCGTTCCCTGCGGCGACCAGCGCGACTTTGAGTTTGCCCGCAAGTATGATCTGCCGATCGTGCCGATCATCTTGGACGACGATGATCGCGCTGCTGTCGAGGCCAGCGGCGAGACCATCGATACCTTCCATGCCGAGACCGTCGACTGGGATTGCGCCCACGCTGCCGAGGGCACGCTCGTCCAGTCCGGCAAGTACACCGGCATGCGCGGCGGTAAGCACTCCGAGGGCGAGGCTGCGATCGTGGCCGACCTCGAGGCCATGGGCTGCGGTCGTCGCAAGGTCGAGTTCCGCCTGCGCGACTGGCTCATCAGCCGCCAGCGTTATTGGGGCAACCCCATCCCGGCCATTCACTGCGAGCACTGCGGTATTGTGCCCGTGCCCGAGGATCAGCTGCCGGTGACGCTGCCCGAGAACCTGGACCTGGGCGCCGGCGAGACGCTTGCCGAGTGCAAGGACTTCTACGAGACCACCTGCCCGGTCTGCGGCCGCCCGGCCAAGCGCGAGACCGATACCATGGACACCTTTACCTGCTCCAGCTGGTATTACCTGCGCTATACCGACCCGCACAACACCGAGCTGCCCTTCTCCCGCGAAGCCGCCGACCGTTGGATGCCCGTCGATAACTACATCGGCGGCATCGAGCACGCCATTTTGCACCTGCTCTACAGCCGCTTCTTTACCAAGGCGCTGCGCGACCTGGGCCTGCTGAGTGTGGACGAGCCCTTCACCAACCTGCTGTGCCAGGGCATGGTTAAGGACGAGAACGGCGACACCATGTCCAAGTCCAAGGGCAACGTCGTGCCCCCGAGCTCGGTCATCGAGCCCTACGGCGCCGACACCATGCGTCTGGCGATCCTGTTTATCGCCCCGCCCGAGAAGGACTTCGACTGGGACCCCAAGGCCGTTGAGGGCGCCAACCGCTTCATCAAGCGCGCCTGGCGTATCGTGTGGCAGCTCGTCCAGTCCGGCGACGCCAACGTGGCCTTCGACAAGTCCGCGCTCGACGAGGTTGCGATGAAGCTCTATCGCGAGCGTCACCGCACCATCGCCAAGTGCACCGAGGACTTCGACCGCGGCCAGTTCAACACCGCCATCTCGGCCGTCATGGAGCTCGTCAACGCGGCGAGTGCCTACCTCAATGCCACTGAGGGCGCTTCCCGTGACAAGGCGCTGTGCTACGGCGTGGCTAAGGATATCGTGAGCGTCCTTGCCCCCATCTGCCCGTTCTGGGCCGACGAGCTGTGGCACGAGGCCCTCGGCTGCGAGGGCAACGCCTACACCGCCGCCTGGCCCGAGTTCGACCTGGCCGAGTCCATCGAGGATACGGTGCAGATCGTCGTACAGGTGCTCGGCAAGGTCCGTGGCCGCATCGACGTCGCCCGCGACGCCTCCAACGAGGAGATGCAAGCTGCCGCTGAGGAAGCCGTTGCCAAGTGGCTTGAGGGCAAGACGGTCGTCAAGGCCATCTGCGTGCCCGGCAAGCTGGTCAACCTGGTGGTCAAGTAAGCGCTGCGCGTAAAGCTGACATGCAATAAACGAGGGACGGTCCGGTTGGGTCGTCCCTCGTTTTGCGTGTGCCCGACCAAGTGCTTGCGGTCAATTGTCCTATTCTTGTGGAGAACCTGTGCGCACGCTGACCTGCAGATTCGTACTGTGCTTGCGCGTTTCCGCAGCTATTGGTATAGTTTGCTTGCAAATGAAGTTGTAATTTAAAGAAGTGGGGTTTCGGCCCCGCTTCTTTTTTGTATGGATGGAGGTGCCGCAATGGTCAAGACCAAGACCGAGCAGGCGATCATCGACGCGCTCGAGGCCGTCGCTCCCCAGCACGATGTCGACATCGTCGACGTCGAGCTCGTGGGCGCCACCAAGGCCCCCTGCGTGCGCGTGCGTATCGAGGGTGCCGAGGGTCAGAGCCTGTCTCTCAACGACGTCACGGCCAACACCAAGTGGGTCGGCGATGTGATTGAGGAGCTCGACCCTATCTCTTCGAGCTATACGCTTGAGGTGTCGAGCCCGGGCATGGCGCGCCCGCTGCGCCGCCCGAGTGACTTTGCCCGCTTTGTGGGCGAGAACTGCGAGCTCACCTCTACAGCCACCGAGGGCCGTCGCAAGTACGCCGGCAAGATTGCCGCTGCGACCGAGACCGAGGTGACCCTCGAGCTCGAGGACGGCGAGTCCGTTACCCTCGATTTCTCTAATGTTAAAAAGTGCAAGTTGAAGCCCACCTACGACTTCAAGCCCGCGAAGGAAGGAAAGTAAGATGGCAGCATCCGACATGATGTCCGCCCTGATGGAGCTTTGCCAGGAGAAGCACATCGACCAGCTCTACCTGATCGACCGCCTGGAGCAGTCGCTCGCCAAGAGCTATGCCGAGATCCTGCATCTTGAGTGGGGCGCCAAGGTGACCATCGACCGCACCACCGGCAAGATCTACGTCTACCGCCTGGAGCCGATCGACGATTCCATGGACGAGGAGGGCAACTTCACCGAGTTCGAGGAGATCGACGTTACCCCCAAGAACACGAGCCGCATCGCTGCCCAGCACGCCAAGGCCGAGATCAACGCCATCGTGCGCAACTCCGCCCGAGAGCAGATCTACGAGGAGTTCTCCGGCCGCATCGGTGACCTCATCAGCGGTACCGTGCTGCAGTCCACGCCCGACTTCACGATCGTCAAGATTCGCGAAGGCGTCGAGGCCGAGCTGCCGCACTTCGATCAGCGCCGTTACGAGAACGAGCGCAACGAGCGTCCGATGGGCGAGCGCTACCTGCACAACCAGCACATCAAGGCCGTGATCATCGACGTTCGCGACCCCAACTCCAACCTGCAGCCGGTTCGTGGCGAGCACAGCCGTCCGCCGATTGTCATCTCCCGTACCCACCCTGAGCTCATGCGTCGTCTGTTTGAGCAGGAGGTGCCCGAGATCTATGAGGGCACCGTCCAGATCAAGTCGATCGCCCGCGAGCCCGGCCAGCGCTCCAAGGTCGCCGTCCACTCGCTTGACGACCGTCTGGATCCCGTGGGCGCCTGCGTCGGCCCCAAGGGCAGCCGTGTTCGCGCTGTCGTGGGCGAGCTCCGCGGCGAGCGCGTCGACGTCATCCTGTGGGATGCCGATCCTGCCGTCTACGTTGCCAACGCCCTGTCGCCCGCTAAGGTCACCCGCGTCCTCATCGACGAGGAGAAGGCCTACGCCGGCGTCATCGTGCCCGACGACCAGCTGTCCCTCGCCATCGGCAAGGAGGGCCAGAACGCCCGCCTCGCCGCGCGCCTGACCGGCTGGCACATCGACATCAAGTCCGAGACGCTTGCCGCCGACATCCTCAAGAACGTCCCCGTTCACGAGGAGCCCGCCGCCGACCTGATCGGTGACGAGGAGGACGAGGACGTCCGTCGCTGCGAGTACGTGTCCGAGGACGGCATCCAGTGCCGCAACC
>DXLV01000034.1:18436-19211 GCA_019414545.1 Collinsella sp.
CCCGGCTCCCGTTTCTGCGGTATCCACGACACCGACGCCTTCGATGATGCGGAGGACCTGATCTAGCGCGCGGTCGCGCCGGGCAGGTCCCGGCGCATCTCCCACGCTCGTTCAGTCTCTAGGCACCCAAGGTGCCAGAAAGGGTAGGTGAAGTCATATGGCAAAAGTCCGTGTGTCCACCCTGGCCAAAGAGTTCGGCATGACCTCCAAGGAACTGATGGGTCATCTCGCCGATATGAAGATTCCCGCTAAGTCCGCTTCCTCCACCTTGGAGGACGCCTATGTCGCCATGGTCCGCAAGCAGCTCGCCTCGGTGATCGAGGCTCGCGCTCAGGAAGTCGAGGCCGCCAAGCAGGCCGAGGAGCAGGCAGCTGCCGCCGAGGAGGCCGCACGCGCCGCCGAGGCCGAGCGTGAGCGCATCGCCGCCGAGAAGGCACGCGAGGAGGAGCGCCGCCAGTTTGCCGCAGCCCAGGCTGCCGAGGAGGCTGCCCGCGCCGAGGCCGAGGCCAAGAAGAAGGCCGAGCAGGAGCGCCTTGCCCGCGAGAAGGAGGAGGCTGCCCGCGAGGCCCAGCGCCGCGCCGTTCCCGCTTCCGACTCCGGTTCGCGCTTCCGTTCCCTGCTCGACCAGATCGCCGCACAGGAGACCGTGCTCAAGGAGAAGAAGGACGCCGAGGACAAGGCCAAGGCCGAGCGCGCCGCCGAGCGCGGTAACCGTCGTGGCGGCAACAACGACCGCCGCGGTGGCCGTCGTAACGATCGCAACGCCTCCGACAAC
>DXLV01000035.1:0-13408 GCA_019414545.1 Collinsella sp.
ATTTTACGGTATACCCCAGTTTTTACGGCCTATCCCAAACATCTACTTAGAGGCCAAAGGCGGAAAGGATGAGACCCCAGCCCGCGCCGATGACGTACATCATAATCAGGAACACGGCATTTTCGCGGGCGCTGCGGTTGGTGCGGAACAGCACCAGATAACCCACGCCGGCGGAAATGAGCGTGCCGGCGAGCATCGGGGCCAGCTGCAGCGCGCCTTCCAGGTACAGTTGCGTAATGACGACGCTGGCCGAGCAATTGGGAATCAGCCCGACAAGCGCCGAACCCAGGACAGCGAGTATCTCGTTGCCGCGCAGGAACTGCTCGATCGCGGACTCGCCGAACGTCTCGAGCACGGCGACCAGAATCAGCGTCACCAGAAAAATGAATACCGAGACCTGCACGGTGTGCGAGATCGCGCTGCGGATGATCGACAGGACAGGCGTCCCTTCGTGGGAGTGGGAGTGACCGTGACCATCATGGTGTTCATGTTCGCCCTCATGACCGTGATCGTGGCCATGTCCGTGTTCGTGCTCGTCCTCGTCTTCATCGCAACCGCAATGGTCGCGCTCGCACAACTCGTGGATGTGGTCGGCGCTCACGCCCGCCTCGGCCACCTCGTCGATGATGTCACCGCCGCTGTGGTCGTCATGCGCGCAGCTAACGTGCGCCGGATTGACAGTGGTCCCCAACACGGTACGACGAATCGCCGCATGCGCGCGGGCGTTGCGACGCAGACCGCGAATGGCGGCATCTACGATAAAGCCCGTGACCAGTGCGATAAGCGCTTTCGAAGCCAAAAGCATCGCCATAGTCTGCACGGGAACCTGCTCGGCAAGTAGCAGCGGCAGCATCTCGTCGGAGGTCGAAAGGAACACCGCCACCAACGTGCCCAAGGTCACGACACGGCCGGCGTACAGCGTTGCTGCCATGGCCGAAAATCCGCACTGCGGCACAATGCCCAGCAGCGAGCCAACCACGGGACCCGCAGCGCCGGCGCGCTTGATAGCGCCGTTGACGCGGTCGCCCGCAACGTGCTCAAGTGTCTCGAGAGCAAGATACGTCACCAACAAAAACGGCACCAGCGACAGCGTGTCCTTGCCGGCGTCGAGCAGAATATCAATCAGTAAATCCATGACGGATGGAACCTTTCGTGTCTTTCGGCAGCATTGTAAAAGTCCTAGCGGTCAACTAGGGTATTGTAGTTGTCCCGGGCGCGGTGCCAATAGTTGCCCATGGTAAACTATCATCTCGCCACAACTCAGTAACCCCGAGCCGCGCGACGCGGCCCGTCCAAGGAGCAGCCTATGAACGTTTCGCAAGCACTTGAATACGAGCGCCAGCCGTTTATTCCCATGTTTATCTATGGCGACCACGGTGCCATGGAGTCCGAACGCCAGAAGGGCGAAGAGGCCCTCAAGGTGCTCGAGACCGAGTATTTTACTGCCGAGGACGACCCCGGCTTCGACTTTGCCACCGTGCGCGACCTGGCCGACCGCAACCGCGACCTTTGCGACCAGATTGGGGAGGCACGCCTGCGCAATGTGACGCCCGCGACGCTCTCGCGCGGCCTGTCCGACGCCGACACCTGCGCCGCCATCGGCAAAATGCAAAAGCGCACCGCCGCGTCCGTTATGCGCGAGATCCGCGGTGACCGCGACGCGCTCGGCGTGGCCTACGCCCGCAAGCCCATCCAGGGCACCGTGCTCGGTGTCGACATCGAGACCACCGGCCGTGCACCCGAACGCGGTTATATCATCAACGTCGGCTGGGAGATCATGGAACTCACCAGCGACGCCATCCCGCACGACGCCGAGGCGCACTACTGTGGCCTGCCCGACATCTACCGCGGCGAGGATGTACCGCTGTCGAATATCCACCACATCACCTGGAACGACATCGACGGCAAAAAGCCGTTCCGCGAGAACAAGGAACTGCAGAAGCAGCTGCTCAAGCTCATGAAGAAGTACCCGTACATGGCACACAACGCCGCGTTTGAGGACAGCTGGTTCAAGATCCACCTGGACGGCTACGCCGAGGCACGCCGCGCGGGTAAGATCATCGTCATCGACTCGCGCCAGATCTGCCGCAGCCTGGATGCCGACGTCCGCTCGCTCCCCCGCGAGTCCGCCCCCGCCGCGCTCGAGAACTGGGCACGCCGTCGCGGCACCCTCGCGCCCGACGCCAACGAGCAGCATCTGGGTCTGGACGACACCGACCTCATGCTCCGCACGGTACAGGCCGAGTTCAACCTCAAGAACCTATTCGCGAAATAGCAACGCCTGCGACAAACACTGCTTGCTCACGAGCGGTCTCGCAGCGGGAAACCCCGCAGCGGGAAACCCCGCAGCGGGGCCGCCCTACGTTCCACAGATAGATCTGCCATCACAAATTCTGAACCCTCATTTTGAACGATTTCGACCAATTCCCGACACGTAATTCGTTGTCGGATGGTGATGCATCGATATCAAATGTGCAGCAATTGAGTATTTATATGCTATAGCTAAGCTGCGAAAACTTTTATTTAGGGCATACCAACCCATAATTGCGTCAAGCTTTTGGACAGCATTTGGCTAGACCTCTAAAACGACTTTTCCACTCAGCGCCGTCAACACGGCATTAGCTGACACGATATATATCATGAGTATCGTATTGTCACATACCACTGCAAAAGCGGTCTACCAGGCCGCGCATTCGGTGTCTGCGAAAGGCATCGAATCCTGTAGTCCTGCCGCGATTTACGGATCATGTCCCACCGGAACGCTCCTTGACGCAGCCGCAGAATGGCTCACCAAAAATGATGTTTCCCTCGACGCAAATGATTCCCTCGAGGTGATGGTGTTTGATCGCAGGAATGCGCGCTATGCAATGAACTGTCAGTGCCACGTTTCTTCAAAACGATTCTCGAACTCACGCTTTATAGAGCTCAAAGATGGCATCTTCATTGTTGGCGTTGAGCTTTGCGCACTTCAGGCCGCCACCTATCTTTCTTTTCGCGAACTAGTGGAGTACTACTTTGAACTGTGCGGCGCTTATTCCCTTGGAACCGACTCTTCCACCTCCTATACCGAGCGTTTCGCGCTCACCTCGACCGAAAGGTTAAAGCAGTTCTTTAATTCCATTACCAGATGCGACGGTTTGGCCCTTGCCCGAAAGGCGATCCAATGTGTACGCGATGGATGCCGGTCTCCTATGGAAACGGCCTTTGTCATGATGCTAACGCTGCCTAAAAGCGAAGGAGGACTTGGTATTAAGGGAATTGAGACCGATTACGAGGTGCAGGTCACCGCTGCCGCAAAGAATCTCACGAGACGCAAAAAGTTCTTTATGGATGCATATCTAAAGAAATCTCGCACAGACATTGAATACAACGGTTTTTATCATGACGCGGAAGAAGACCGCGCCATCGATGAGGAGCGCAAGAATGCACTTGCGTCCATGGGGTACGGAATCATCACCGTCAGCCGTTATTCCTTTATGCATGCCAGCTCTTTTGTTAGGGTCATGGAAGCAATCCAGCGGAAAGAGGGCGTACGCCCCTCGCGTCTGCCAAAAGACTTTCAAGTCATGCAAGAGGACCTGAGACAGTTTGTTCTCAGAAGGTTTATAGAAGAGAAAAAGCGAATTCAGAAGCAGCTTCGCCAGGATTCCGAAGAGCGTCAACGAATCGACCTCGAAAAAGCAACACTCGAGGGCATCACGCTGGATGACCCGACAATTAATGAAGTTGCAGCAATCGATGACATGCAGACTGTCGAATCCAACAGCCCATCATTTGTCCAAACAAGCAGTCTCACGCCCGAGGGCAAGGTCTTCGGGGCCGGAGACTAGGCCGGCTAACAAGGTGGGTACCCTAGCGACGTGCAAAATTGCGAGTATTCAGCAGGGTCGGGTGTCTATCACCCTCGAGTGGATCCAAATGTGGAGCGAAATCACTCTTGCGTGAGAGCGTTAGGCAACATTTGAGGAAGAACTCATCGGATTAACACCCTAAGATAACTCTTGAACTGCATTATATGACCTGCAATAAATTAGCGGACCCCTATAGTTGCAGAATACTCCATTTTTTGCACGGCACGAGGGTACCTACCTTGGCATCGACTATCAAAAAACGCTCAGTCCGGGATCTCGTCCACTATTCCCCATCATTTTGTACAACGAATTACCTGAACGTCATTGACATATGAACATGCACTCATATAATCGAAAGTAAATTATATGAGCGCATGTTCATATGAAAGGATATTGCAATGAGCATCCGCGTTGATGAAACGAAACTCGACATCGAGGCCACCGAACCCGCGATCCCGACCACCTGCTCGCCCGAGGACCTTCCCGACGAGGAGCTTCTCTACGACCTCGCCGACCTGTTCAAGGTCTTCAGCGACACCACGCGCATCAAGATCCTTTACGCCCTCATGGGCCGCGAGCTCTGCGTGGCAGACATCGCCGAAGCGACCGAAACCTCGCAGTCCGCGGTGTCGCACCAGCTGCGCACACTCAAGCAGTCGCACCTGGTTAAATTCCGGCGCGACGGGCGCAATATCCTATACTCGCTCGCCGACGACCACGTCTACACCATGCTCAACCAGGGCATGAGCCATATCTGCGAATAGCAACCAACCACGGTACCAGCGCGGCCTGCACCCAAGCCGCAAAAACGGGAAAGGAACCCACCATGAAAAAGCAGTACAAGCTCGATGAGATCGATTGCGCCAACTGTGCGCGCGAGCTTCAGGACGAGCTGGCCAAGCTCGAGGGCGTCAAATCCGTGTCCGTCAACTTTATGACCCAGAAGCTGACGCTCGAGGCCGATGATGCTGAGTTCGACGAGGTGCTCAACCGCGTTGTTGAGTTTACGGCCGACGCCGAGCCGGACTGCGAGATCATTCTCTAGCCCAGGTTTACGCCAACCTGCAAGGCCGCGCTTGCCGCGGCCTTTGCTCGCGAAATTATATGAGCGAGTGTTCATTCATTCAAATGGGAGGATACGAGTCATGGCCACCGCCGACCCCAAAAAGAAAAAGAAGAAGCGCAAGAAAAAAGAATCACTCGAGCATAAGCGCAACCGCATCCTGGTAGCGCTGGGCATTTTTGCCGTGGTGTACGCCCTCGATGAGCTCGGCACCCTCACTGCCGCATTCGGCACCCCGGGCGACATCTACGCCAGCTTTGTGCTGTTCCTCGTGCCGTTTTTGATTGCCGGCTACGACGTACTGCAAAAGGCATTCAATAACATCCGCCGCGGCAAGGCCTTCGACGAGAGCTTCCTCATGGCCGTCGCGACCATCGGCGCGTTTGCCATGGTGCTCTTCCCCGATACCGACCCGCACATGGCCGAAGGCGCCGCCGTCATGCTGTTCTACCAGGTCGGCGAGCTGTTTCAGGCGTACGCCGTGGGCAAGAGCCGCAAGTCGATCAGTGCCATGATGGACATCGCGCCCGACTACGCTAACGTCGAGCAGCCCGACGGCACACTCGAGCAGGTCTTCCCCGATGACATCGCCGTCGGCACCGTGATCGTGGTCAAGCCCGGTGAGCGCGTGCCTATCGACGGCGTCATCGTCGAGGGCGAGACACAGCTCGATACCGCCGCCCTTACCGGAGAGTCGGTCCCCCGCCCGGCCAAAACTGGAGACGATATCATCAGCGGCTGCATCAACATGACGGGTCTCCTCCACGTGCGCACCACCAAGCCCTTTGGCGAGTCCACCGTCGCGCGCGTCCTGGAGCTCGTAGAAAACGCTAGTGAGAAGAAGGCACGCACCGAGAACTTCATCACGCGCTTCGCCCGCGTTTACACGCCCGCTGTCACCGGCGCGGCCGCGGTACTCGCGCTCGGCGGTGGCTTGGTCACCGGCGCCTGGTCCGACTGGATCCTGCGCGGCCTGACCTTCCTCGTCGTCAGCTGCCCATGCGCGCTCGTGATCAGCGTGCCGCTCAGCTTTTTTGGCGGCATCGGTGGCGCATCCAAGCTGGGCGTCCTCATCAAGGGCTCTAACTACCTCGAGACGCTCGCGGATGTGGACACCGTCGTCTTTGACAAGACCGGCACGCTCACCAACGGCACGTTTTCGGTCGTGGCGGTACACCCCGAGGCAGGCTATACCGAGCAGTCGCTGCTCGAAGTCGCGGCCCTTGCCGAGTCATTCTCCGACCATCCCATCGCGCAGTCGGTACGCACCGCCTTCCAGGGCGAGCTCGATCCCAAACGCGTAAGCGACTCCACCAATGACGCGGGCCATGGCGTGACGGCGATTATCGACGGCAAGCGCGTCATCGTCGGCAATGCCAAGATGCTTGCTGTGGCCGGTATCGAAGCGCCCAATTGCGAGATCGTCGGCACCATCCTCCACGTGCTGGTCGATGATACGTACGCCGGCCACATCGTAATTGCCGACACCATAAAGACCGATGCCGAGCAAACGATTCGCGACCTGCACGCCGCCGGCGTCAAGCGCACCGCCATGCTCACGGGCGACCGTGAGGAGGTTGCGGCGTCTGTAGCCAAGCAACTCGGTCTCGACGAGTTCCACGCGCAGCTGTTACCGGGTGATAAGGTCGAGCGTGTCGAGGCGCTGCTTGCAGCAGAATCGGGCAAGGGCAAGCTCGCCTTTGTAGGCGACGGCATCAACGATGCGCCCGTGCTCACCCGTGCAGACGTTGGCATTGCCATGGGCGCCATGGGTTCCGACGCCGCAATTGAGGCCGCCGACGTGGTGCTGATGGACGACAAGCCTTCCAACATCTCCCGCGCGATCCGCGTGGCGCGCAAGACCATGACGATTGTTTGGCAGAACATCATCTTTGCGCTGGGCATTAAGCTGCTGATTCTAGTGCTGGCAGCACTCGGCATTGCCAACATGTGGCTTGCCGTGTTCGGCGACGTAGGCGTGGCGATCATCGCCATCCTGAACGCCATGCGCGCGATGGGTGTCAAGAACCTGTAGCGTTCGTGGGCTGTCCGGCCGGGACCGGGCTTGGTTTTGAAAACGTCCTCGCGCATGAGGCCCGTCTTTCCTGCTCCTGCGGAGCAACGGAAAGACGGGCCTCGCGCTGCGGAGTGTTTTCAAAACCAAGCCCGGCCCCGGCCTGCGGTGACGTAGGTGGCAGCTCTTGGGCATCGCTTGCTGGCGGGGTTCCTTTGCTGAAATGGACTTGGCCGAAAGGACCGCTGGTCCCGGTCGCTGGTTCGCGCTTTGCGTGAACTCCGCGCTACTGTGGGACAGTTAGGCTTCTGTTGTTGGACCCGCTGCATCTTCCCGACCCAACATCGCCCGTAGCTTCTCAAAGCTCTCCTCGCTCAGGCAGTGCTCCATGTGGCAGCCCTCTTGCGACGCGACCTCAGCCGAAACACCCGCATCCTCCAAAAGCCCCACGAAAAAGCAGTGGCGCTCCCACATTTGGCGCGCGACCTCCAGACCGCGCTCTGTCAGATGAACATCTCGTTTGCCCATTTCGACATAGCCGTTGCTTTCCAGCGTCGCCATGGCCTTGGAAACGCTCGCCTTGGTTACGCCGAGGTACTCCGCAACGTCGATCGAGCGCACGATGACCTGACGTTCCGACAGAACGTAGATTGATTCGAGATAGTCTTCTCCGGATTCACGTAGGGCCATGGGCCGCCTTTCGCGATGATTGCTAGTTAGCCTTTGGATACTTTCCACGGCTAACTTTACCGCAAAAGTTGCCCATGTCTTACTACTTTGTGTAAAAGTTAGCCGTGTTTCACAAAACGTGCGGGACGAAAACAAAATGGGGACGCCCCGCAAGGAGTGTCCCCAGGCGCCGGGTGCCGCCCCGCAGTTACATCAATCCAAAGTGCTTCGCGGCGTTGCAGATGCCATCGTCGTCCACGGCTGTCGTCACATAGGTCGCCGCAGCTTTCACCGTGTCCTGCGCGTTGCCCATGGCCACACTTGTGCCCACGGCCGAGAACATCGACAGGTCGTTCTCGCCGTCGCCAAAGGCAATCGCCTCGCTCGCGTCGATGCCCAGGCGCTCCAGCGTCGCCGCCACGCCCAGGTCCTTGCCGCCGTTGGCCGGAATAATGTCGCAGAACAGATCGCACCAGCGCGTGGTGAGCGAATGCGACACGGCATCGGTCACGATATGCTCGTCGGCCGGATCAACGAAGGCGCAAAACTGGTAGACCGGTGCATCAAAGGCGTGCTCAAACGGCTCCTCGTGGTAGACGATTCCCGCGTTGCTGCCAGCCGTCACCACGCGCTCGGACAGGCGGTTCACAAACGAGTCCTCGCCCTGCATGCACAGCGAGTCGTAGCGCCCCTGCGCCACCTGGTCCACAATCACCGCGACGTCGTCCGAATCGATCGGGCAGCTGCGGTAAACCCCCTCGGCATCAAAGCAGTGCTGGCCCGAAAGCGTAATGTACGCATCCCAGCCCAGGTCGAACAGCCAGTCCGGCATCTGGTAGGTCGGACGGCCCGTGGCGATCACGCACGCAATCCCCTGCTCGTGAAAGCTGTCGAGCACCTGCTGCGCCGACGCCGGAATCCGGTGGGTCTTAAAGCTCAGCAGCGTGCCGTCGATATCGAAAAACGCGGCTTTGATCATTCTCGCCTACTCCTCGCCCTCGAGCTTTTCGCTCGCCTCGAGCCATGCCATCTCCAGCTCGTCCATGGCGGCGTGGGCCTCGTCGATCTTTGCCTGCTGCTCGCCCAGCGCCGTGTAGTTGGTGGGATCGACCTGAGCCATCGCAGCCTCGGCCTCCTCCACGCGAGCGCGCTGCGTCTCCATCTTGCGCTCGAGCGAGCTCACCTCGCGGCGGAGCTTCTGGCGCTCGGCGTTGGAAAGACCGTTGGGCTGCCCGCTCGTCTTGGGCTTTTCGGCCGCAACCGCTGCGGCGCCGGTGTCGAACGTGCCGGTCTTGGCACTCGGTGCGCCCACGGGCTCGCCCTCGGCAGTAGCGTTGCACAGGCGCAGGTACTGGTCCACGCCGCCGGGCATATGCGTCAGGTGGCCGTCGAGCAGCGCCCACTGCTGGTCGGTCACGCGCTCCATCAAGAAGCGGTCGTGCGTCACCAGGATCAGCGTGCCGGGCCAGCCGTCGAGCAGGTCCTCGACAATCGCGAGCATGTCGGTATCCAGGTCGTTGCCGGGCTCGTCCAGGATAAGCACGTTGGGCTCGTCCAGGATCGTCAGCAGCAGCGACAGGCGACGGCGCTGGCCGCCCGAAAGATCGCCGATGCGACTCCAGAGCTGCTGTGTCGTAAAGCCCAGGCGCTCGCAAAGTTTCTCGGGCGAAGTCTCCTTGCCGTCGATGACGTAGTACTTCTTATAGTTGCCGAGCACCTCGCGGATCGTGTCACCCATGTAGGGCTCGAGTTCCTCGAGCTGCTGCGACAGAACGCCAAAGCGCACCGTCTGGCCAATCTTCACACGGCCGCGCGTGGGCTCAATCTTGCCCTGGATCACGTCGAGCAAGGTCGACTTGCCGGCGCCGTTCTCACCCAAAAGACCATAGCGGTCGCCCGCGCCGATGAGCCAGGTCACATCGGTGAGCACCTGCTTGGGCGCACCATCGGTATCCGCATAGCCGGCATCCACGTCGATGACATCGATGACCTGCTTGCCTAGGCGGCTCACGGCAAGGCGCTTGAGCTCCAGCTCGTCACGCACGGGCGGTACGTCGGCGATCAGCTCGCGAGCAGCCTCAACGCGAAACTTGGGCTTGGTGGAACGCGCCTGGGCGCCGCGGCTCAGCCACGCGAGCTCCTTGCGCGCCATGTTGCGACGGCGCTCCTCGGTAACGGCGGCCATGCGGTCGCGCTCCACGCGCTGCAGGATATATGCCGAGTAGCCGCCCTCGAAGGGATCGACCTGGCCGTCGTGGACCTCCCACATGCTGGTGCAGACCTCGTCCAAGAACCAGCGGTCGTGCGTGACCACGAGCATGGCGCCCTGGCCGCGCTGCCAGCGGGCCTTTAAGTGACGCGCAAGCCAGTTGATGGTGCGCATGTCCAGGTGGTTGGTGGGCTCGTCGAGCATGAGCACATCGTAGTCGCCGATCAGCAGGCGCGCGAGGTCCACGCGACGGCGCTGACCGCCCGAGAGCTCGCCCACCATGCCCTCCCAGGGCACATCGCTAATGAGGCCGGCGAGGATCTGGCGCGTACGGGGGCTCGACGCCCACTCGTACTCGGGGGCGTCACCCACAACGGCATGATGCACGGTATCGGTATCGACAAGCTGGTCCTTTTGGCCGAGCAGACCGATCGTGGTGCCGCGGCGATGCGTCACGCGGCCGTCATCGGGCTCCAGCGTGCCGGCGAGCACGCTCAGCAGCGTCGACTTGCCGTCGCCGTTTTTACCGACAATACCAATGCGGTCGCCCTCGCCCACGCCGAGCGTCACGCTATCGAAAATATGCTTGGTGGGAAACTCTAGGCTGACGGAATCGCATCCCAAAAGAATCGCCATATGCCCTGCTCCTTCGTAGAAATTCAACGTTCTCCATGATAGCAGCGAGCCCCACCCCAAAACCTACCAAAAAGGGACAGGTTTATTTTGGCAGGTTTTATCTGGGCAAACGTCAGGGCGCTCCGAGCACGCTCCATGGTAAAACGTTAACCTGCCAAAATAAACCTGTCCCTTTTTGGCAGGTCGAAGGACGTGAACAACGCAAAAAGGCGGGCCATCTCGCAAAAGAGATGACCCGCCTCTCCAATCAGTCCCGCGACAACCGTGGCCGCCGCGGGCCTCAAGCATGTCCCGGACTAGGAGAACATACCGGTGAGGTAATCATTCAGCCGCTTATCCTTGGGCCGTTGGAAAATCTCGTCGGTCTCGTCGTACTCGACCATATCGCCCATGTAGAAGAACGCCGTGCGGTTGGACACGCGCGACGCCTGCTCCATGTTGTGCGTCACGATGACGATGGCACGGTCGGCAACGATCGACGACATCAGGTCCTCGATCGCCAACGTCGAGATGGGGTCGAGCGCCGAGCAGGGCTCGTCGAACAGGATCACGTCGGGGTTGAGCGCCAGCGTGCGCGCAATGCACAGACGCTGCTGTTGACCGCCCGAAAGCGCGTAGGCACTCTTGTCGAGCTTGTCCTTGACCTCGTCCCACAGGGCCGCACCGCGCAGGCTTTCCTCGACCATGCGATCGAGCTCGTCGCGGTCGGTGATGCCGTGGCGCTCGGGCGCAAACGTGATGTTGTCTCGAATGGACTTGCGGAAGGGGTTGGGCTGCTGAAACACCATGCCAATGGACCGGCGCAGCTCGTACGTGTTCTCGGTCTTGGTGTTCACGTTGCGCCCGCGGTAGTTGATCTCGCCCTCCACGCGACAGCGGCGAATCTCGCGATTCATCAGGTTGAGGCTACGCAAGAAGGTCGACTTGCCGCAGCCCGAAGGCCCGATGAGCGCCGTGATCTCACCCTTGTGGAAGTCGAGCGACGTATTGTGCAGCGCATGGTGGTCGCCATAGTACACGTTGACGTCCTTGGCGGAGAGCACGACCTCGTCGCTCACGGCCTTGCCGCTCACGCGCACGCGCCTCTCGCTCTCCCCCACGCTCGACAGAAAGTCCTGGGTCTCGGACGTGGCCGCCTCGGTTGCGGGCGTTGCATTCATCTCGCTCATTCGGCCGTCATCTTCCTTGCCAGTTGCTTGCCCACGATACGGGCGATTACGTTAAACAGCAGCACGCAGATCATCAGCAGTGCCGCGGTGCCCCAGACGATCTGCTGGGCCTCGGGGCTGCCCTCGCCATAGATCTTGTAGATGTGCACGGCCAGCGACTCGCCGGGACGGAACACGTTCCAGGCGCAGGTGGGGCTCGACAGGTTAAAGCTCAAGAAGTTCAGACGAACCGGCGAGCTCATGCCCGAGGTAAAGAGCAGCGCCGCGGCCTCGCCAAACACGCGGCCGGCCGAAAGCACGATGCCGGTCACGATGGCGGGCATGGCCTCGGGAATCAGGATGTGCAGTGTGGCCTCCCAGCGAGTGAGGCCCATGGCCAGGCACGCATCGCGCTGGGCCTGCGGCACGTCCTCGAGCGCCTGCTGAATCACGCGCACCAGGATGGGGATGTTGAACATGGTGAGCGCGACGGCGCCGGAGATGATGGAGTACTTCCAGCCCAGCTGCACCGAGAACACCAGAAAGCCGAACATGCCTACGACAATGGAGGGCAGCGAGGACAGCGTCTCGATGGCGGTCGAGGCGATGTCGCGAATAGGCCCATCGGGCGCGTACTCAACCAAAAAGACCGCGCCGCCCAGGCTGATGGGCACCGAGATGATCAGGGTGATCAGCAGCAGATAGAACGAGTCGAACAGCTGGTAGAGCACGCCGCCCTGCGTTCCGTTGGCGCGTGCGGGCTGCGTGAGAAAGCCCGGCTGGAACAGCGTCGAGATACCCTCGAACAGGATGTAGGCCACCATGGAGACGACGATAAGCATGACGATGGCGACAATCGCCGTCAGCACGCCCGTGGCGATGCGGTCCTGCCTTTGGACACGCCCGAGTCTCGCCTCGTCGATATGGATGCGCGTGCTAGCCACGAGCCTTCGCCCCCTTGCGGCCAATGAGATGGATGATCAGGATGAAGATGAGGCTCATGCCCATCAGCAGAAGACCGAGCGCCCACAGGACGTCGTCCTGGGCCGAGCCCTCGGCATAGACAGCCATAGATGTGGTGAGCGTGGTGGTGATGGTCGAGGCCGGCGACAGCAGCGACGTCGGCATGGCCTCGATACCGCCGATAACCATGCGCACGGCGAGCGTCTCGCCAAAGGCGCGGGTCATGCCAAGGATGACTGCGGTCATGAGCGACGGCATGGCGGACTTGAGCACCACGTGCCAGATGGTCTGCCAGCGGGTGTAGCCCAGCGCGAGCGAACCCTGGCGGTAGCTATCGGGCACGGCGCGCAGGCCATCGACCGAAAGCGTGGTCATCGTCGGCAGAATCATGACGGCCAGCACGATGGCGCCGGGCAAGATGCCCAGGCCCGTGCTCACGTGGAAAACGCTCTTCATAAGGCCGACGACCACGTGAAAACCGATCAGGCCAAAGACGACCGAGGGAATACCGGTCAAAAGCTCAATGAGCGGCTGAAAAACCTTGGAGCCAAACTTAGGCTGGATCTCGACCGCAAAGATGGCAGAGCCGATGGCGATGGGCAGCGCGATGAGCGTGGAGAGCACCATGACCGCAAACGAGGTGACGATCAGGGGCAGGGCGCCGGTATAGGGCAGGCCGTTTTCGGCCGTGTTGGCCAGGTCCCACTTGGTGCCGGCAAAGAACTCGACGACTGAGACGCCGTCCTTGACAAAAGCCGAGAGGCCCTTTTGGGCGACCATAAAGATGAGCGCGGCAACGACAAGCGTCACGAGCGCTACGCACGCACCCGTGACGCCCAGGCCCACGTTCTCAAG
>DXLV01000035.1:13418-14908 GCA_019414545.1 Collinsella sp.
GTTCTCAAGGTCGCGCTTTGGCAGCTGTTTTGCCATTGCAAACCTTTCCGGGGCGGTTATTTATTTAGAGGAGACCTTGCCGCTGGCGTTCTTGACGACCTTCATGGCAGAGACGGGAATGAAGCCCTGCTCCTCGACGAGCTTGCCCTGGACGTCGTCGGAGAGCATGAACTCCAGGAAGGCCTTGGTGGCCTCGTCGGCGTCCTTTGCGCAGTACATGTGCTCGGTAGCCCAGATCTTGAAGGAGTCGTCGGTGACGTTTGCGCTCTTGGGCTCGACGCCCTCGACCTTGATGGCGTTGAACTTGGAGTCATCGAAGTGCGAGAAGTCGAGGTAGGAGATGGCGTTGTCGGTGCTGCCCATCTGAGTCTGGACATCGCCGGACTTGTCGAGCTCGGCATCGCCCTTAAAGTCGACGGCCTCGTCACCAAAGACGGCGGCCTCGAAGGTGGCGCGGGTGCCGGAGCCGGCCTTGCAGTTGAGGACGACGATGGTAGCGTCGTCACCGCCGACCTCCTTCCAGTTGGTGATCTGGCCGGAGAAGATGCCCTTGAGCTGCTCGAGGGACAGGTCGTCGACCTTCACGTTCTTGGAGACGACGGGACCCATGCCCACGACGGCAACCTCGTGGTCGACGAGGTTCTTGACCTGATCGGCCTCGAGCTTGGTCTCGGCGAAGACGTCGGAGTTACCGATGGTAACGGTGCCGGCGGCGACAGCGGTAAGGCCCTTGCCCGAACCGTTGCCCGAACCGGAGACGGAGACGTCCGGGTTGGCATCCATGAACTTCTCGGCAGCGGCCTCGACGAGAGCCTGGAACGAGGAGGCGCCGTCATAGGTCACCTCGCCGGAGACAGACTCAGCAGCGGCAGCGGCGCTGCCCGTATCGGCGGCGTCGGATGCGCCGGAGCCACCGCAGCCAACGAGGCCGAGACCGACGATGCTGGCAAGACCACCAGCGAGGCCGAGGAACTGACGACGAGAATAAGCCTGATCGAGCATGATCTTCCTTTCATACATGCGACTCGCGGGCACCCTGCCCGCTTTGCTGTTTGGAAAGATACGGCCTCGATCGGGCGGCGTCCGCGCCAACTGCTGTTTCTTACGGGCATCTGATAGACCCTTACCGCAAGCGCGGCTCGGCTTTACAAACGAATAACAAACCCGCCACCAAGCATGACCCGCCTTTTACACCAATAAAAACAAAGTTGCGGTGAAATAGTTCCTGTTTGGCCATCAAATGGCCCATTCTAGGAACTATTTCACCGCAACTTAGATTGGGAAACCGCGAGACCTTAAAGCTCTAATTCATTCAAACGGAGGATCGCAACAATATAGATCTTGAGCGCCTGTTTAAGCTGGTCCTCGTTGGCGCACTCGTTGGGGCCGTGCATCTGGCCGCCCCACGCGGGCAGCTCCAGACCGGTCTCCTCGGGACCAAACGACACGGCGCGGGCAAAGTTGCGTGCGTACGTGCCGCCGCCCATGGC
>DXLV01000035.1:14918-18381 GCA_019414545.1 Collinsella sp.
GGCAAAGGGCTCGGCATGCTTGTCCGTAAACTCGTTATAGGTATCAATAAGCGCCTTCACGGCCGGATCGTCGGCAGGCACCGAGAACGGCACCTTCGCGCGACCCAGCTGGCACGTCACGCCAAAACGGCCCACGAGCGGCTCGAGCTGCTCGCGGATGGTATCGGCACTCGTACTGTCGGGGAAGCGCACGTCGATGACCTGCTCGATATGGCCATCCGCCACACGGATGACGCCAGCGTTGCAGGTAAGCGGGCCAAACACCGGGCTCGTCGCGTCGATACCCAGGCCGCGACCATAGGCATCCGCATGCACAAAGGCCAAGAACTTGACGAACTCGTGCTCGGCAGGCGTCAGCAGGCGCTCGTCGCGTGCACCAAACGCGTCCTCGGCCTCGCGCAGGTACGTCACGATGAGGCCGACGGCATTGATCGTTCCCTCGGGCATCGCGGCATGACCGCCAATACCGTGGGCAAAAATCTGCGCATGGCCGTTATCGAGCTTCGTGATCTCCAGGCGGTCGGCGTTCTCAACGGGCGCCGGCAGATCATCGGCGGCAATCGCGAGCTCGCAGATAGACTGCGACGGAATGGCGTTGCTCGCCTCGGCACCGCTCCAGGACACAATGCGCCCGCCGTCGATCTTGGGGCTCACAAACGTCGCCCCAAACTGGCCCTTCTCGGCATTGCAGACCGGGAACTCGGCATCGGGCGTAAACAGAAAGTCGGGATCTGCATGGTTCTCCAGATAATGGTGAACGTCGGACATGCCCACTTCCTCATCGCAGCCCAGCAGCGCGCGGAAAGTATAGCGCGGGGTAATGCCGTGCTTGAGCAGATAGGCGCCGGCGTAGAGCGACAGCACCGCCGGACCCTTGTCGTCGATAACGCCGCGGCCGAGCAGCCAGCCCTCGCGACGCTCCATCGCAAACGGGTCGGTGTTCCAGCCCGGGCCGGCGGGCACCACGTCCACGTGGCAGATGGTCGCGAGCTGCTTGTCGCCGCGGCCAGGAATATCGGCAATGCCCACAAAGCCCTCGTCGTCGCTCGTCTGGTAGCCGAGCTTTTGCGCAATGCCGAGCGCGCAATCGAGCGCGTCACGGACCGGGCGACCAAACGGCGCGCCGGGCTCCGCATCGGCAGAAACTGCCACGGACGGATAACTCACCAGCTGCTCGATATCGGCGACGACATCTTCCCAGACCTCGTCGACATACTCAGCGACGCTTTGCTCCACCTGATTCATGGACGACCTCCTTGCCAATGAGCGGCGAGCGTGCCCGCCCCTCACATTACGTCATTAGATAGCGAAAAGTTTAGCAAGCTCGGCCACCGAGTGCACCACCGCATCAGCGCCCGCGGCCTCATGCTCACCCGGCGCCGCCGCGCCCGAATAGATGCCGATGCACGGCACGCCCATCGCGTGCGCGCCCTCCACATCGTTAAAGCGGTCGCCAATCATCACGGCCTCGTCGGCAGTCGCGCCGAGCGCCGCCAGGGCATCGCGGACCGAATCGGCCTTGGTCTCGCGTCCCTGCGGCGGATTCATGCCAACCACCGCTTCAAACTGAGAAAGCCCGAGCTCACGTACCATGTCGATGCACTTTGCCTCCATGCGCGACGTCGCCACGGCCATACGCTTGCCCCGGGCGGCCAACCCATCCAGCAACTCGGGGACCCCAGCGAACACGGGATACTCCTCCGGTCCCAGCTCATCAAAAAAAGCGCGGTACTCGTCGGCCACCACAAGCGACTCCTCGCGGGAAAAGCCGTAAAAGTCGTGAAAGCTCTTCCACAGGGGCGGCCCGATCATGCGGCGCAGGTCACCCACCTGCGCCTCCGAAAACCCGCGCGCAGCCAGCGTCTTGCGCGTCGAGGTCATCACCGCCCGGCCCGTATCTGCCACCGTGCCATCGAAATCGAACAGCACGACCGGCCGTTTGCCTATCTCCAACGCTCCCATCGGCATTCCTCTTCCCCAGTTGACGATTTCCACACCGACACTTCAAACTGTTGACTATTCAACAATTGAACCTAGTAATGTGGAACGACTCTACTATACTTGTCGCACTTTGCTCTCAGAAGGCGGCGCGCAAGCGCCCCAACGAAAGGTGCAATTATGTCTTTTGCCATCATAACCGACTCCACGTCGGACATCTCCCCCGCCCGCGCCCGAGAGCTCGGCATTTACGTGATTCCGCTGCATGTGATTATCGAGAGCGAGGACCTGCTCGACCAGGTACAGATCACCGCCGAGGAGTACGTCGCCCGCATGGCCGGCTCCGAGCAGCTGCCGCACACCTCGCAGCCGAGTGCCGGCGAGTTCAAGGAGCTCTTTGACCGCGTGCGCGCCGACGGCCACGACAGCGCCATCTTTATCTCGCTGTGCAGCGAGTGGTCCGCCTGCTACGCCAACGCGTGCCAGGTGGCCGATACCCACGAGCTCGACGTGCGCTGCATCGATTCGCGCACCGGATCGGGCGCCGAGGGCCTGCTGGTGGAGTACGCGCTCGCCATGTGCGAGGACGGCCGCAGCTTGGACGAGACCGAGGCTCAGATCCGTGCGACGCTGCCCGACGCCCACCTGCTGCTGATTCCCCGCACACTCGAGAACCTCGTTAAGAACGGCCGCGCGCCCAAACTCGCCGGCCAGCTGACGCAGATGCTCAACATTCGCCTGGCCGTTTCGCCGGAGTGGCAGTCGGGCGAGATCAAGGCAATCAAAAAGGGCCGCGGCGCCAAGCGCATCGTCGCCAACACCATGGCAGATTGCCTCGCGTTTTTGGACGAGCACCCGGGCTCAAGCGTGCGCGTGCTCACGACCGGCGCCGCCGAGGAGCAGGAACTTGTCAACGAGGCGCTCGCGGGCCAGGACTACGTAGACGCCGGCACTGGCCCCATCGGCTGCACCATCGCCACCCACGTAGGCGTCGATGCCATCGCCATCAGCTACTGCCCCCGCTACCAACCTGCCAATTAGGGACAGGTTTATTTTGGCAGGTTTTATCTGGGCAAACGTTAAACGGTAACAAAGGCTTGCCTGGCAAGATCGGACATGCCAAAGCCGTCGAACAACCGAAGTACACCCAGCCACAACAAAGCCATCACGCCGACGCGCCGCAACTCAAGGCGCGCCGGCGTCTTTTTAGGAGTCGCGGCGGAAAAGGTGCCGTTTTAGCCAAAAGGCCGCGAAACGCTTCCCATTACGCCGCAACTTCATTGCCGCCCAACCAGCCAATCGAGAAATTGGCGGCGATCGATGCTTTGTTCAACCCCCTTGCGATACCCTCTGGGCAAAAAATGGCAAATATGAGTACTGTTACCAGTTTAGTAACAGCGAAATCTGGCTGAAATTGCCATCTTCCGCCAATTCCGAGCGTCATAAAGTCCCGAATCGCCATGTTTAGAGGGTAGCGCACAGAGATGTGGTGTAAGAGGCGGGGCATGCCCCGCCTCCGCCCTTT
>DXLV01000036.1 GCA_019414545.1 Collinsella sp.
ACAATGCCTTTCTGCTTTTGAGCGACGAGGGTTTCAGCTGCCTTTCCGGCATCGGCTTTCGATGCCGCCGTGCTGCGATTTTGCTCGAGATTTGCTTTCGCGGCGGCAAGGTTGTCGCTGGCCTTGGAGAGGTTTAGCTGATACTGATCAAAGAGATTCTCGAGTTCATCGATCGAGTATTCTTTCTCGTACGAACCGTAATTGTTGTCGATCTCCAAGACGAACACATACGGCCAAAGGGTTCCGCGCGAGTTGATGCCGTATCCCATGGTTTTGGCGTCAGGCTGTACGATATTCAAATAGTGGCCGATGGTGCCAAAACCCACGCCTTGGGCTCCGAATTCGGTACCGTGACTCCAGAAAGTCTTCCAAGCATCTTTGGGGGCAACGTTGCCAAGGCCGGCTTTCGCTGCAGCATCGTCAAATATTTTCTTTTCGCCATCAACCCATTGGTGCGCGATGTTTTCTTTAGTGCTGAAGTTCCAAGCGGCATTTTCAAATCCGGCATAGTCTGAGTGCCCCTTCGTTGCGTCGGAGTAATTGGAATCAGACTGAGCGATTGCCATTTGCTCTGCCGTCACCTTAAGCTCGCTAAGGCCGACGCTTTTGCGATATTCATTAATTTCGCGCAGCTTGCCAAACGAAAGCTTGGCGTTGTCGAGTGACGTGCCGTCTTTTTTATCGCCAATGGTCGTTGGGTTTTTATCGCTCTGCCTATAGATGATGTTTGCAGCGTCATTGGCACCGATGAACTGGTAGAAGCCGATGACGCTCTGCGCCTCCGCCGTCGTTGCCTTATCGGTTGCTGCCTTGCACGTATCGTATGCTTTCTGTGCATCGACAACGGCTTGATCGGCGGCCGCCTGGTTTGCCTTGGCAGTTTCGAGCGCCTTGTCTGCCTGCTCCTTCTCGGCTTTTGCCTGGTCGACTTGTTTCTGAGCGGCCTTTGCCTTCTCCAGTTCGGTAGCATGTGCCTGCTTTGCCGAGGTCAACTCCGATTGCGCCGCATCGGCTTTCGTCTGGGCTGCCGTTACATCATTTTCGGCTGCTGCGACTGTCTGCTTCTTGGCTTCGAGCTCGCTTTCGGCACCGGTGAGGGCGTCCTGCTTGGATGCAACGTCGCTATTTGCCTTAGAAAGGCCTGCTTCGGCAGCCGCCTGCTGCTGCTTCGCCTGGTCGAGTGCGCTTTGGGCAGCATCGACCTTTGCTTGGGCGGCGTCATACTCCGGGCCCTCGGCGCCTGCCTTTGCGGCCGCCAAATCGGCTTGTGCGCTGTCATACGCTGTCTGTGCTGCGACTACCTTACCATCCGCGGCGGTCTTTTCCTGCTGAGCGGAAGCCAGCGTACCTGCCGCTTCGTCGTAAGCGCTCTGCGCGGCGCTCTGAGCCTGCTGAGCGTCGGCGAGCGCGGAATCGGCAGTGGCCTTCGCAGCCTTTGCTTGGTCCAGAGCGGCCTGCGCATCTGCGGCAGCCTGCTCGGCGACCTTGATTTCCTCCGGCGTTGCGTTGACGGCTGCCTTCTGGGCTGCCTCGAGCTTTGCCTGCGCATCAGCTGCCGCCTGCTTCGCGGCATCAAGGGCCTTCGACTTGTCCTCGGCATCGGTCTTGGCTGCATCGAGCTTTCCTTGGGCATCCTTCAGCGTGGCACTGGCGCTGTCGGCCGCCTTGACGCTTTCATCGAGCTGGCGAGCATATTCGGCACGCGCGGCGGCCTCTGCCTGCGAATTATCGGAGGCGGAGGCGTCATAGGTGCTTTGTGTGTTGTCGCGGGCCGCCTGCTTTTCGGTATAGGGGGCAGCTGCCGTGTCGTAGTCGGATTTGGCGTCTGCCTCGGCAGCCTTTGCGGCGTCGATTGCAGCCTGCAAGTCGGCAATCTTCTGGGCGTTTGTCTTTACTGCGGAACCTGCCGCCTCGCCGGCGTGGACAGCAAGCGGGGACATGATCGCGTCCTGTGCCGTGGTGTCACTCGCATCGTTGGCAAATGCCGAGAACGGCGCGAGCAGCGACGAGCCAGTCATAGCGATGGTGGTTGCCGCGGTGACGGCGAGCCGTGTTGCCTTGTGGCCCGAGAATGTGGGGCGAGGCTCGGCGACGCCTGAGACTTCCAAGTGTTTAGGTGCGTACTTTGCCATTTCTTCTCCCAATCGTTGAAGGGGTACCTATGACAATTTGTACGTTACAACCGCCGAAAGGGTTCCTGTTGCGCAACATTGGCAAGGAAATGTCGACACACTTGAGTCACATTTATGAGGCGAAGTTCTCGGCAAGCTAATGTCTCGTTCTGTAACATCTAGGCCTGTATCTGCCGAGCTAATGTTACAGATCGAGACAATTGCCGGGGAGGGGTCCCGTCACGGCAAGACGCCCGCCGCCTAGATACAGAACCCGGGGATCACGCAGGTTCGCTTGTTTGGCTTTTCCGCAGGCGTTGCGTACGTAAAGACGTCGCCGTCGTGCCCCACGCGGTTCATATAGAGTGCGCCTTCGCTCTCCGATGTGTCGGGACTCGCCGTTCGTTCCCACCAACAGGTGTCCTTGCCCTTCCACTGGCGGACCATCGTCCCGTTCGTGGAATACGGGCTCACCTTGAGCTCGCGGAAGAGCTGATACTCCTTGCCCTCGCCGTTGTAGATGTCTGCCAGGTAGTGATAGCCCTCGGCAAACGAATCGGGCGGTTGCGTACCGCACAGCTCGACCATGGCGGGCAGCCAAAGGGTTGCGGGCAACTCGCTCAGACACGATGCACTGTTGGCGGCGCCCACATTGTTCGAGACCTTCTTGACCCCTTTAATGAGCGCGCGCAACTCGTTGGGTAGCAGCTTAAGGCCGTCGCCGTTGAGCCATCCCCGCAGCTCGCAATCTGCCCAGCCGGCGCTCGACGGTTCAGCCGCAGCGTTGCGCTCGGCAATACCCGCGTCGAACATAAACGTCAGCCCGGCCTTGCCCGTCCCGTCCAGAAGCTCATCGTGGCGGATGCCCACAAGCTGCGCGCCAACCTGCAGTCCGTTGGTGAGCGTGACACGCTTGGTGCACGGATAGGGGATATGCCCATCAGCGTCGAGCAGGTGGTAGCGCTTGGCAATCTCGCGTGCCTCGCTACGGGTCTCGGCGGCCTTAATCTTGAGCGAAATCTCCTGCAGCTGGTCCCAAGTGTAGTCGTCAAGCGAACCGCGGATGCCGTCCAGGTAGTCGGGGATGCCAAAGCCATGGGTTGCCGCGCCAACGACGCCGAGCCCCGCAACGACCGCAACGACGCCGCCGATAATAAAGCGACGGCGGGTCATGGCGTCGTGCCGGGCCTGCTCCAAGATCTCTCGCGCGCTCGCCGGCGACGTCGACCTTAAGGTGCGTGCCAGAATCGATATCAATTGCGGCCTTGTCTCCTGCACCCTCGCGGTCCTCAGATTCTGCAGCGGGGAGGTATGTCGAGAGCACCTCGAGCATCTGCTGCTCGGTAGGGCGATCGCCCTGTTCGACCGAAATGCCTTTCATGATGATCTGGACAAGCGCTTTGTCGCCCTCGCAGCGCGGCTCGAGCGGCGCCGGTTTGGTCTTGGTCTTTATGAGGTAGAACGAGCCGGTCGCCGCGGCACCCGTCGACTCGACATCGAACGGCTTGCGACCGCTGTAGAGCTGGTACAGAATGCTCGAAAGCGCATAGACGTCGATCACGGGCGAGCGGCGAAGGGCCGCGATGCCTTCGATATCCTGCGTGAGCATTTCGGGCGCGGCATATGCGGGTGTGGCAAAACGCCAAATGTCGGCACGTCGGGTGATTGTGTCGTCGCCGAGTGCCATGGTCGCGGAGCCCATGTCGATGAGGCAGGGGTCAAAGGAGCAATCGGCAATCTGCTGCTTGAGCGTTCGGCTGGTGGTGCGGAACATGATATTGGCAGGCGACAGGTCGCGATGGATGACCGGATTCACGAGGCCTTGGGTCATCAAGAGCGCGCGAAGCACGGCGTTTCCGACGGCGGCGACCATCTGGGTGGTCAGCCCGCCCGAGGCGTCGTGCGGAAGCAAGGGCAGCGCCTGCTTGAGCGAGGTGCCCTCGACCCACTCCATGAGGATAAGCGGGTCGTCCTCGCACGATCCGTAGCCATAGACGCGCGGAAATCCGCGCAGGTACGAGACGGTACACAGATGACGATACTCCTCGAACAGCGCGGCGGTGTTGGCCAGGTGAGCGGCCGATTGCTCGGCGGAGCGGTCGGGGGCTTGGCCGGAAAGGATGGCGTTGTCCTTGAGTAGCTTGACGGCAAAGACCTCGCCGCTCGTGTTGGTCGCGCGCAGCACGTGCCCGATGTTGCCGTTGTTGCGGTGGGCCGTCTGGAGAATAAGCGTCATAAACCGACGCTTGGCGTCGTCCTCGGCGCTGGGGTCGACCGCCACGGCGGTGTCGAACGTGTCAAGACGGATGAGTTTGTCGCCATAGGCGCTATCGGTAGTATCCATGGCGTTCCTTTGTCTAGCATGGGTTGCTGCGCGTATACGTGGGCAGTGTGGATATCGGTAAAGTACCATGATAGCCACACTGCCCACGTATACCGCTGAGTATTGTCGTTTACGACGCAGAAGGTAGAAGACGAAAGACGGACGGCGACCGTCTTTCGATCGCCGTCCGCGCTAGTCCACAATGACAAGGAATGTCGTGTAGAGGCCCAGATGGAGCCTGTCGCTGTTTTCGATTTCCACTGGGGGATAGATCTTGCCGGGCTCGCGTTGGTCGCGCGGCGGCTCAATCACAATATCGCCGTCGCCCGCGCCCGATTCGAGCACTGTGCCGTTGGTCGACCCAAGGCCCTGGGCGTACCAGCGTCCACCTTCGAGCCAAATGCGGAGATGCTCGCGCGATGCATCAGCGCCTACATCGGTGATGCTGGGCGAAGTTTTGGGCAAGGACCCAATTACCGTGCCGCGCGGATCGCGTGTGAGGGGATGGATTTGCATGTCGGCGCAGTTGTCGGCATGGGTTCTGAGCAGACCGAGGTTGGGGGCGACAGTGCGCGGCTGCTCCAGGCTGCTCATAAAGCCACGTCCGACGGTAGTTTCGGTGGTGCCAAAGTGCCCGCCTGTCTTGCTGTCGCAAAAGCGCTCGACGGTGGCCACGCCTTGGATGGGGTCGGCGAGCGCCCCCGTTGCCACAAAGAGCATAAGGTAAAGCGTACTCTTCTCGCGCACGGCATTGCCGTCAAAGTTGTCGATGTGATTGAGGGCATTTGCATATAGGCGGCTGTCCAACTTGTAGCTGGCGAGAGCCGACATCATTTCGTTGGCGGCCGGGCCGCGATAGTGCTCGGCGATTGCCTGATAGGCGGACTCGCCGCCGCCGAGCTTGCTGCAGATTGCCGCGGAAAGATTGAGCGTGGTGACGGCAAAGTCGCTGTAGATGGCGGGCGCGCACTGGTCAGGCTCGCGATGGACGATGTAACGGGTGAGATACGAGCGGTTGGAAGAGCATTTCTCGAGCAGGGTACTGCCGAGATAAGAGTTTCCATTGATGAGCATTCGGGCGATCTCGAGATGTCTAAGACCGCCGAACGAGCGAATATCGTTATAGAGGACCGAGCAAGGTGTCTCTGCTGCCACGGATACCTCCTTTGATTGCTTCCTAGCCAATAAGGCGATAGGAATTAATGGCCCCCGGTGGGCGACGTATTAAATGGCTGCGCAATATGTAGCGTAACCAAAGCAACATTATAGGCCACATGTTCGAAATTGCAGGAAGACCGAGAGATTTGGTTTGGACTGGACGGAAATCCCCCTCTGTCTTGATCTATAACAATAAGGACCGATTTTACTCGGTAACTGTTACAGATTGAGACGTTTGTGAACCGTGTCGACCGTTTGTCTCGATCTGTAACACGTAGAGGAAGATTTGCCCTGTAGATGTTACAGATTGAGACAATCGGCCGGGCCCACCTCGAGCCCGCCTCGTCCGCTCCGTCATCTGTGGTTTACGTGGGGGCATGCGAAGCGCGGGTATACTAACCGGCGGCGAATCTGCTCCATCGCTTAGGGCCGCTGCGTCTGGACGGCGCGTGATAGGGCTGCCAAAGCGATCGCCAGCGTGCTGAGCAACGTCCTCTCTGTGCGCACCTGTTTTTGTATGTATTAGCGCACTACCAAGCACGCTCGCGCGGCCGCATGCCGTGCCCATTACGCGTGCAGATAAGGAACAACAACATATGCGTAATTCTGTATCCGACGTCACCGACGCCGAGATCCTGGACGAGACCCGTGAGGCCATGACCCAGGCTGCCTTCGATGCCGCCGATGAGGCCAATGCTGCCCAGGCCGTCGAGTCCGCTACCGAGAGTCTGCCCGCCTTTGACGAGCTGGGCCTTTCCGACGAGATGCTTCGTGCCATCGAGAACCTGGGCTACACGGCGCCGACGCCCGTGCAGGCCGGCTCGATCCCTGTGGTGCTCGAAGGCCGCGACCTGCTTGCCGCCGCTCAGACCGGCACCGGCAAGACGGCCGCCTTTTTGCTGCCGACCATGAACAATCTGGAGCACATCGCTCCGCCCAAACCCGTGCGTGAGCGCGGCGGCCGCAACCGCCGTCGCGGTGCCAAGAAGCCCGAGGGCAACGGCCGTGGCCCCGTGATGCTCGTCATCACCCCTACGCGCGAGCTTGCCCAGCAGATCGACGAGGTCGCGAGCAAAATCGCCGACGTCACCGGCCATGTTGCCGTGACCGTTGTGGGCGGCGTGAGCTACAAGCCCCAGACCGCTGCCCTCAAGTACGGTTGCGACATCCTGGTCGCCACGCCGGGCCGTCTGGTCGATCTGATCGAGCAGGGTGCCTGCCACCTGGACGAGGTCAAGGTGCTGGTGCTCGACGAGGCCGACCGCATGCTCGACATGGGCTTTTTGCCCGCCGTCCGCCGCATTGTGCGCGAGACGCCGGCCGAGCGCCAGACGCTGCTGTTCTCGGCGACGCTCGACGAGGAGGCCGTGGGCGAGATCACCGACCTGGTGAGCGACCCGGCTCGCGTGGAGATCGCGCCGGCCACGTCGACCGCTGACACCGTCGACCAGTTTGTGTTCCCGGTGTCCATCGAGGCCAAGAACAACTTGCTGCCCGAGTTCCTCAAGAAGGAGGGCCCGGAGCGCACCATCGTCTTTATGCGCACCAAGCACCGCGCCGACAGCTGCTGCCGTCGTCTGGAGCGTAAGGGCATCAAGGCCGCCGCGATTCACGGCAACCGCAGCCAGGCCCAGCGCGAGCGTGCCCTTTCGGCCTTCCGCGACGGCACCGTCGACGTGCTGGTGGCAACCGACGTGCTTGCCCGCGGCATCGACATTAGCGACGTGCGCTACGTCGTGAACTTTGACGTGCCGGCCGAGCCGACCGACTACATCCACCGTATTGGCCGTACGGGTCGCGCCGGCGAGCTGGGCTGGGCCATCACGTTTGTGACCGAGCAGGACGTGGACGAGTTCTACGAGATCGAGAAGCTCATGGACAAGACCGCCGACATCTACGAAGCCGGCGAACTGCATGTGGGTCCCAACCCGCCCGCCGTCGATCCCGAGCGCGATCCTGCCGCCTTTAAGGTGAAGAAGAAGACCAAGCGCGGCAAGTCCAAGAGCAAGAAGAAGCTTGAGCAGGCGCGTCGCGACGGCAAGCGCAACGGCGATGACTACGGCGATGTAGCCGGTCGTTCCAACCGCGGTCGCGACGAGCGTCGCGGCGACGGCGAGCGTCCGAGTCGTCCCAAGCGCGGCGGCAAGACCCGCGTGCGCGAGGGCGTTCAGGCTCGCGTGGACGAGGCCGTTGAGAGCGTGGCCCGCGAGGTGGCTGCCGAGGAGCGCGGCGGTGCTACTGCCGTCGAGCAGGCCCCGCGCGGTAACCGTGCCGAGCGCCGTGCCAAGCAGTTCCAGGGCGAGGCACACCGCCGTCGTCGTGAGGACGAGGACCGTGGCGGCCGTCGTCGTGTCGAGCGCGAGGACGAGGGCCGCGGTTCGCGCGGTGGCAAGCGCGGTGCGGGCGACCGCCGTCGTTCCGGTCGTGATGACGAGCGCGGTGGCCGTGATGAGCGTCGCGGCGGCGAGGGTCGCGGTGAGCGAGGTGCCCGTGGCGGTGAGTCCCGTGGCGGCAAGCGCTTTGAAGAGCGCGGTAGCCGCGGCGGCGAGCGTCGCGAGGGTGCTCGCGGCAATGGCGGCCGCGGCGGCGCTGGTCGTTCTAACGAGTCGCGCGATCGTCGTGACCCGCGTGCCAGCCGTGATCGTCGCGATGACTGGCGCAACTACGACGATACCCGCGAAGAGCGTCGCGGCGGCTATCGTGGTGGTCGTGGCGGCAACCAGGCCGGCTCCCGTGGCGGCCGTGCCGGCGGTCGCGATAACCGTGGCAGCTACGGCAACAGCCGTGGCGGCAAGCGCGGTGGCAGCTCCCGTCGCCCCGGCGACGGCGGCGGCAAGCGCAAGTAAGATGCGCATCGCGCGCTAGCGTGAGACAAGCTAAGGGCCCGAGCAAATAACGCTCGGGCCCTTTTGTTTGCCGTGTCCATCGCTAATTCAAACGTGATGTTCTCGGGAATGCATCTGGGGGATGCTGAGGACCTATTTTCCGCCATGCAGCAATGGGTCCTATGGGGTGCGCCGTGCATTTTTTGGAGTATTCTGCAGTTCGAGTTGTCTGCATATGATTCGACGTCGCCAACGGTGGCCTTCGGATATCCCTAGCGAGCGTTCCGAGTCAGATTTCGCCGTTTTCCGGAGCAGGGGCGCGTCATTCTCGCCATGTCGGGACTTAAAATGATACGGCGCCCTACAGTTTTGCCCACCCGCGGCGGTGCTGGCGCGGTCACGTTGCAGAATACTCCGTTTTTTGCACGGGCCAGGATGGGCTACCTCAGGAGAACGCGGCGGTATCCAGTAAATATATGCAATCTGTACCGGGAATTATGCAAACCGAAAAGGCGGGCAGTATGGGTTGGTGTATCGGGCTGCCTAGCGCACCAAAACGGGGAGCTCCCCCCCCATGCGCCGTATACTCTGTCTGAATGTGAAAGCGGCTTGACGCGTTGCCAGGCGTAGGGGAGGGTGTCTCGATGAGCGTATTCGAAATTGTGTTTAGTCCGACGGGTGGAACGCGGAAGGTGTCTGGCCTTGTGGCCGGGGCACTGGGCAAGAATACCGTTACCGTCGATCTGACCGATAGCGGGCTAGATTTCAGCGCTGTCTCGATGACTGAGGACGACGTGGCCGTAATCTCTGTGCCGGCGTATGCCGGTAGAATCCCGGCTGTGGTGGCTGACCGGTTGGGCATGGTGCGCGGCAACGGGGCTCGGGCTGTTTTGGTTTGTGTATACGGAAACCGCGCGTTTGAGGACACGCTCGTAGAGCTGGAGGACGTTGCGAAGCATGCGGGATTCCGGGTGATCGCGGCAGTTGCGGCCATTGCAGAACATTCCATTGCGCGACAGTTTGCTGCCGGTCGTCCGGATGCGCAGGATGAGGCGCAGCTCGCAGAGTTTGCGCAGCAAATTCAGCAAAAGCTGTTGGCTGAGGATGCGTCCGAGCCCTCTATTCCCGGCAACCGTCCTTATAAACAAGCCGGAGGCCACCGCATGGCACCCGAGGCAACAGAGGATTGCGTCTCCTGCGGTGCATGCGCCGCGGCGTGCCCCGTTTGTGCTATCGACAAGGGTGACCCCAAACGAGCAGCTGGCGAGGCGTGCATCTCCTGCATGCGCTGCATTGCCGTATGTCCGCGAGGCGCTCGCAAGCTTGATCCCAACAAGCTATCCGCTGTTTCCCAGATGCTGAGCAAGGTTTGCGTCGTGCGGAAGGAATGCGAGCTCTTTATCTAGCGCATACGAAATTGGTGCAATGGGGCCAGGTTAATCTGCGCCAACCTGGTGCAAACAAACCTGTCCCCAATGCACCAGAGTGAGGAGTGTCCCCGAGTGCCGGCAGAAAAGGAACGTCCCTAAGTGCCGCTTAAATACCGTTTATCGAAGAAAAAAATACCGTTCGCCGGTCATAATGATTGTTCCGGCTTTGGGCTTGTCTACAATAACCTCAGTGAAAAGAAATGCGGAAGGTTACCGAGTCCCTTGGACGTGGGCCTAACCAAAGTCTTTGATCGCGTGCGTCTCAAGGGGCGCATTCGATTGATTTTGGTTGGGCTATATTTATGAAGGGACATGCCACCATGGGTTTCTTTTCTCGCCTGATGGGCGGTTCGGATGAGCAGACGACTGCGGCTTCCGAGTTCGAAATCCTCGCTCCCGTTTCCGGCGAGCTTGTTCATCTGGAAAATACCAATGACCCTGCTTTTAGCAGCCGTGCCGTGGGCGATGGCGTTGCCGTGGTTCCCCAAGAGGGAACGGTGTGCGCTCCTGTTTCCGGCACCGTCGCGGCGCTGTTTCCGACTGAGCACGCGCTGGGCATCATGTCCGACGACAGCTCTGCTCAGGTGATGCTGCATATCGGAATCGATACTGTTAAGCTTGAGGGCAAGGGCTTCCACGCGCTTGTTGCCCAGGGTGACCATGTCGACGCGGGCCAGCCCCTCGTCGAGGTCGATTTCGACGCGGTCCGCGCCGCCGACTTCGATCCCACGGTCTTCGTTATCGTGTGCGAGCGCTCGGAGAACTCGACTCTTCGTGAGCATGCTTCCGGCCCTGTTGCTGCTAAAGAGCCTGTCATCTGGCTTTCCGAGTAAATTTTTGTGGTGGGTACCGTGGTTATCAAGCGAGTTTTTAACAACAACGTCGCAATGGTCACTTCGGACGATGGCTCCGAGCTCATCGTCATCGGTCGAGGCCTCTGCTTTGGCCGTCATGCCGGCGATGCCATCGACGAGGCGTCGATCGAAAAGACCTACGCGTTGCAGGAGGGAACTTCTCAGGACTCGCGTACGATTGACCGCTTGGCACATCTTTTGGAGTCCATCCCCACCGTCAACCTCGTGATTGCCGAGGACATTGTTCAGATGCTCCGTCGAGAGCTCAATGTTGATATCAACGACAAGATTCTCATTGCTCTCGCAGACCATATCAGCCTTGCTTTGGAGCGCGAGCGCAAGGGCGTCTCCTGTGAGAATCCGTTGCTGCTCGAGATCCAGCAGTTCTATCGCAAGGAGTATGCACTTGCGGGCCGTGCGCTGCAGATTATCAAGGAGTATATGGGCATCCAGATGAGCGAAGAAGAGCAGGGTTTCATTACCTTGCATATCGTCAACGCCACCATGCCGCAACGCTCCGACCGTTTGATTGTTTCGGTCCAGCTTGTTCGCGACGTGCTCGCGATTGTTTCCGAGCGCTATGCTACGACCCTCGATGACACCTCGTTGCCCTATGAGCGTTTCGTCCGCCACCTGCAGTTTTTCGCACAGCGGGCGCTTGACCCCACGGCCGGGCAAATCAATGGCGACGCGCTGTTCCGAATCGATGAAACGGCGTATCCGTGCGCATTCTCGTGCGCGGACGCCATAGCCGCCCACTTGTCGTCTACCTATAACGTTGTCGTTACCGATGCCGAGAAGAGCTATCTCGCATATCACATTGTTAACCTGCTTGGAGAACCTGGTCTCTAGGCATAACGTGCCCACACATCGATTGATATAAGGCAAGGCTCACGGTCTTGTCCAGGGCACATCTGTCTTAATTTGCGGAAAAGGAAGGGGAGTACCGCTATGACCGCAAAAAAGAAGTTCAATTTCAAAGCGCCGTTGGAGGTGTTCGCGAAGTCGATCGTCCAGCCGATGATGTATCTCTCGGTTGCCGGCATCCTGCTCATTGTGGGCATCATTCTGACCAACAAGACCATTTGCGCTTTGGTCCCCGTACTGGGCTCCGGTCCGTTCCAGCTTGTGGGCGCCGTTGTCTACCAGTCGCTGATGTTTATCATCAACAACCTCTCGATTCTGTTCTGCGTGGGCATCGCCGGCGCCATGGCAAAGAAGAACAAGGGCCATGCTTCGCTGATCGCCCTGATGTCGTTCTTCCTGTTCCTGCAGGCTAACAACATCGTGCTCAACGCCACCGGCTCTCTTGCCGATGCGAGCGGCATGCTCGGCCTTACCGGAACCGGCCAGGCCACCGTTATGGGCATCCAGGTGCTCGATACCGGCGTGTTCGGCGGCATCATCCTGGGTTGCATCACCGGCGCCGTGTTCAACAAGTACTCGAACAAGCAGTTCCCCATTGCCCTTTCGATGTTCTCGGGCGTTCGCTTTCCGTTCCTGATCATGATCATCATCTCCTGGATCATGGGCGCTGGCTTCTGCATCGTTTGGCCTCCGGTTCAGGGTGCCATCTCCTCCGTTGCCGGCATCATTAAGGAGTCGGGCAACATCGGTCTGTTTATCTACGGCATGCTCAACAAGCTGCTCGTTCCCACCGGTCTGCACCACCTCATCTACACCCCGTTCCAGTTCTCCGATGTGGGTGGCACCCTTACGCTGGGTGGTCAGGTTATCGCCGGCGCCTATCCCATCCGTGTTGCCGAGATGGCAATGACGGGTCAGCCCTTCTCCGATAGCACCTACTTCAACAGCTACACCTTCAACAATCTGTGGCCCTACATCGGCATCGGCCTCGCCTTTATCGTCACCGCCTACAAGGGGAACAAGGATAAGACCAAGGCCGTTATCATCCCGCTGATCATCACCGCCGTGCTCTCCTGCGTGACCGAGCCCATGGACTTCCTCTTTGTCTTTGCCGCTCCCGTGCTCTTTGTCGTTCACTCGGTTCTTTCCGGCATCTTCCTGGTCCTGCTCAAGGTCCTCTCCGTGCCCGCTTCGACTGCAGGCGGCATCATCAACATCGTGGTCTCCAACCTGGTCCTGGGCGTCGATAAGACCAACTGGCCGGTTATGCTGGTGCTTGGAGTCGTCAACGCCGCGCTGTACTTCTTCCTCTTCACCTTCCTTATCAAGAAGCTCAACCTCCACACGCCTGGCCGCGAGGAGGAGTCCGAGCTCGCCGAGTCCGTTGCCGAGGGCGAGGCCGCCGCGTCTGTCGCAGTGAAGCAGGGCGCCGTTGCCGCGGCTCCCGCAGAGGGCGTCGATGCAGGTATTGCCGACCTGGTCGCAGGTCTTGGCGGCAAGGACAACATCGAGGAGCTCGAGAACTGCTTTACGCGTCTCCGCGTGAACGTTAAGAACCCGGACCTCATCAATGAGGACCTCATCAACCACGTGCCCAACAGCGGCATCAACCGCAACGGCAATAATATCCAGATCATCTTTGGCATGAAGGTCGCCGAGATGCGCGACAAGGTCGAAAACGCAATTGAGAAGGAGCAGTAAACAATGATCATTACTCTGTGTGGTGGCGGATCCACCTTTACCCCCGGCATCGTCAAGTCCATCGCCCTGCGCAAGGACGAGCTCGACGTTGACGAGATTCGTCTGTACGACATCAACGAGGAGCGCCAGCGCAAGGTCGGCGTGCTCGTGGACTGGATTTTGCACGAGGACCTCGGCCTGGACATCAAGCTCACGGTGACCACCGACAAAAAGACGGCTTTTACCGACGCGAGCTTCGTGTTTGCCCAGATGCGCGTGGGCGGCTACGCCATGCGCGAGTAGGACGAGAAGATTCCGCTGCGTCACGGCTGCGTGGGCCAGGAGACTTGCGGTTGCGGCGGCCTTGCCTACGGCATGCGCACCATCTTCCCCATGGTCGAGCTGATCGATGACGTTGAGAAGTACGCCAAGAAGGATTACTGGATTCTCAACTACTCCAACCCTGCTGCCATCGTCTCCGAGGGCTGCCGTGTGCTGCGTCCCAACGCTCGTATCATCAACATCTGCGACATGCCGATTGCGATCATCGACGTGGTTTGCGCCGCACTCGATATCGACAAGAAGGATGTCGAGTACGATTACTTTGGCCTCAACCACTTTGGTTGGTTCACCTCGATCCGCCACAAGGGCGAGGAGGTGCTCCCGCAGCTGCGCGAGTACATCAAGGAGCATGAGATTCTGCTGCCCGACTCCTACCTCAAGGGCATGGGCTCGCTCATGGCAAAGAAGCCCGAGGAGACCGCCGACGAGCACCCCGAGCAGAACCGCCACACCAAGGGCAGCTGGTACTACGTCTGGAAGGGCGAGTACGAGATCATGGAGTGCTTCCCGGAGTACCTGCCCAACACGTATCTGAACTACTACCTGCAGCAGAAGGAATTCGTCGAGCACTCAAACCCCGAGCGCACCCGTGCGAACGAGGTTGAGGAGACGCGCGAGAAGAACCTCTTCGACGGCATCGACCACTACGAGAAGACGGGCGAGATCGACGAGAGCACGTTCTATGCGGGCAGCCACGGCGACTGGATCGCCGATCTGGCCATCGCTCTGAAGAACGACACCAAGCAGCGCTTCCTGGTCATTTGCGAGAACAAGGGCGCCATCCCCAACATGCCCTACGACGCTATGGTCGAGCTGCCTGCCTACATTGGCAAGAACGGCCCCGAGGTCATCAGCCGCGACAACATTCCGCTGTTCCAGCAGGGTCTCATGATGCAGCAGCTGAACTCCGAGAAGCTCGTGGTCGAGGCTACGATCGAGGGTTCGTACGAGAAGGCGCTCAAGGCCTTTACGCTCAACAAGACCGTGCCGTCGATGAAGGTCGCCAAGGAGGTTCTCGACGACATGATCGAGGCCAACAAGGGTTACTGGCCCGAGCTTAAGTAAAAGCAACAGGGTCGCTGACCGCATACCTGGAGCAATGCCCCGTCCACGTGATTGCGTGGGCGGGGCATTGCCGTTTGGTGCAAAGTAACCTGGCCCCTTTGCACCAAAAATAATCCGTTTCCTCCGTCTCCATGGGGCCGGGTGTGGTATTCTATCTGCGGGGTAATACTTAGGAATACCAAGTAATACCAAAGCCGCAGAAACAACTCCGGATGCGGGCCAATCGGGTTGCCTTCACAGTCCGTCGCCCAGCCGCGTGGCCCGCATCTATCCGCACTACCGTCGTTTCAAAAAGGAAGCGCCATGGCAGAACACATGACCCCCGTAGTCGCGAAGGTCTTGCCCGAGGAGAAGGCAGCCTTCGCGGCGGCAACCCAGCTCGTGGGCACCACGCCGTCCAACGCCATCCGCATGTTTATCGCTGCGTTCAATCGCTGCGGCACCTTCCCGTTCGACATCTCGCCCAGCGGGACCTTTGGCACTGCGCCTGATTCTCATCAATAAGTGATCCGTTTTCCTCTGTCCTCAAGAGGTCAGTGTTTTGCCAGTTTGTGGTAGAACTAGGGAACGGTTTTGAGGAGGTTGGCATGCTCAACGCGTTGGTGTGGACACTTGCTTGCTTAGGCGTTGTCGCGGCAGATATTGTCCTGAGCGTGGTTTTGTTTTCCGCTCTGGGTGTCGCGTCGGTGTTCATGGGTTTTTCGATTGACGACCTCGATATTCAATTGCTTCAGGCTGCCGCGCAGATGGCGTCGTTTTTGATGGCACTGCTGTGGTGGCGTTATCTGTGGCCGCGCTCGTTTATGGCGCGCTGGCAGGGCGAGCGCTCGCTTGGCGGGGGAGCAGGCAAAGCGTGGAGGCGCATCGCCTGCGTTATCGTGATCGGCCTTGCCCTGCAGGTGGTCGTTGGCTACGTGACCGACGCTGTGCTGTCGCTGTTGCCCGAGGCGGCGGCCGATTACAGCGAACTTGTCGAGGAGACGGGCATGGGTGACACGAGCTATCTGGCCGTCCTGACCACGGTGCTCGGCGCTCCGTTTTGCGAGGAGCTGCTGGTGCGCGGTATCATTTTTGAGTTTTCGCTCCGAGCATTTAACCCGCAGTGCCGTCCGCTCTGGAAGCGCCGGCGTCGCGCGCGGGCGCAAGACGTCGCCATGGTGCCCTGGGCGGCGCCGGACAAGCGAGGCATCGCCGCGGCGATTGTGCTGCAGGCGGCCATTTTTGGCTTTATGCATATGAACTGGGTACAGGGCTGCTACGCCGGCGCCGCCGGCCTCATCTTTGGCTGGGTACTCGTGACCACCGGAAAGCTCCGCTACACGATCCTGCTGCATTTTGCCTTTAACGCCGGGTCGTATCTCATGACGTTGCTCTGGTTTGTGAACACGCCGTTCGACGTGGCAATTACGGTCGCTATCGCCGGCGTCATCCTCGTTGAGGCAATGCGCTCACTGCGCCAAGCGTGCCAGCAGAGCGCTGCGACCACATCTACCGCATTCCCGCGCTAATTGCGGCGTCCGCCTCCGTTGGCGCCCTGACGCCCCTGGGCCGCGCGGTTGCGGCCTGCGGTGTTTTGCGCACGCGACATGCCGCCGTGGCCCTTGCTACCCTTGGGTCCCTTGCCGGCGGCGCCACCGTGGGCCTTGCCGCCCTTCTTGCCGGTCCCATGTCCGCCGCCAGCAGACGTCTCGCCCGGGCGCGGCGGTACGGGACGGATCAGGCAATGCTTGGTGTAGCCGATCAGGTCACGACGCCCGGCCTTTTCCAATGCTTCGCGCACGAGCTTGTAGTTCTCGGGCTTGCGGTACTGAATGAGCGCGCGCTGCATGGCCTTTTCGTGCGGGTCGCGCGCCACGTAGATCGGCTGCATAGTACGCGGATCCACGCCGGTGTAGTACATACAGGTCGACATGGTGGACGGGGTGGGGTAGAAGTCCTGCACTTGCTCGGGCATATAGCCCATGTCGCGCACGGCTTCGGCAAGGTCCACGGCTTCCTTCATCGTCGATCCGGGGTGGCTCGAGATCAGATACGGCACCACGTACTGCTTAAGGCCGTATTCACGGTTCAAGCGCTCAAATTTGCGACAGAATGCATCGTAGACGGCGCGGCTCGGCTTGCCCATTACGGAGAGCACCGCGTCGCTCACGTGCTCGGGTGCCACGCGTAGCTGGCCCGAGACATGATGTTCCAGCAGCTCGCGCAAAAACTCGTCCGAGGCATCGGCCATGGTGTAGTCAAAGCGGATGCCGCTGCGGACGAAGACCTTCTTGACGCCCGGCAGTTGGCGCAGGTCGCGCAGCAACTGCGTGTAGCCGCTCTCGTCGACCACCATGTTCTTGCACACGCTCGGCCACAGACAGCGTTTGTTCTTGCACACGCCGTGCTTGAGCTGCTTGTCGCAGGCCGGGCGGCTAAAGTTTGCCGTCGGTCCGCCCACGTCGTTGATATAGCCCTTAAACTCGGGGTCGTGCGTGAGCAGCTCGGCTTCGCGCATGATCGAGTCGTGGCTGCGCATCTGCAGCACGCGACCCTGGTGGAAGGTGAGCGCGCAAAACGAGCACTCGCCAAAACAGCCGCGGTTGGAGCTAATGGAAAACTTGATCTCGGCAAAGGCCGGCACGCCGCCCGCCGCGTCGTAGTCGGGATGCCAATCGCGTGCGTAGGGGAGCTCGGCCACCTCGTCCATCTCGTCGGTCGTCAACGTCGCCGATGGCGGGTTCTGCACCACATAGACGTTGTTGGGGTAGGGCTCTACCAGGCGGTGTCCGGTGATGGGGTCCATGTTTTGCTGCTGCACGTTAAAGCTGCGTGCGTAGTTGAGCTTGTCGGCGGCAAGGTCGTCCCAGCTGGGCAGCAAATCGTAGTCGTAGACCTCGTCGAGTGAGCCCGTGCGGTAGACGGTGCCGTTGATATAGGTAATCTGGTCGACGGGCAGTCCCGCGTCGAGCGCGTCGGCGATCTCGACGATTGCGTGCTCTCCCATGCCGTAGATGAGGATGTCGGCGCCCGAGTCGAGCAGCACCGAGCGCTTGAGCTTGTCCTGCCAGTAGTCGTAGTGGGCCAGGCGGCGCAGGCTTGCCTCGATGCCGCCGATGATGATGGGGGCGTCCTTGAACGTCTGGCGGATGAGGTTGCCGTAGACCGTGACAGCTCGGTTGGGACGGTGCCCCTCCTCGCCACCGGGAGTGTAGGCGTCGGTGTGGCGGCGGTGCTTGGTCACCGAATAGTGGTTGACCATGGAGTCCATGTTGCCGGCACTGACGAGAAAGCCCAGGCGCGGCTCGCCGAGCACGGTGATGCTGGCGGGGTCGGTCCAATCGGGCTGGCAGATGATGCCCACCTTGTAGCCGTGTGCGTCGAGTACGCGGCTGACGATGGCCATACCAAAGCTGGGATGGTCCACGTAGGCGTCGCCGCAGATGTAGACAAAGTCGCACTGGTCCCAGC
>DXLV01000037.1 GCA_019414545.1 Collinsella sp.
CTGCAGCGCCGAGTACACCTCAACGCGGCGTGGATCGTCCTGCTTGTCGATGAGCAGCGCCATGGCACCGCGGATATCGCCCTTGGGCGCACCCTCGAGCGTATCCATAAACTCGTTGGCCAGGTCGCGGCCATAACGGTAACCGCTCATGGCGCGAGCTTCGCGCTCGATGGCAACACGCAGCTTGTACGGCACGCCGGGGTGCAGGATATCGGCCTGCTCGTCAGCGGCCTCCACCGTGGTCTCGGCATGGAGCTTTTGGTCCAGCAGGCCAAGTGCCATGGCAAAGCCGTAGACGGTCTGCGCGGGGCTGGGCGGGCAGCCGGGGATGTAGACATCGACCGGCAGGATCTTGTCCGTGCCGCCCCAGACGCAGTAGTTGTCGTAGAAGATGCCGCCGGTGCAGCCGCACGCGCCATAGGACACCACGATCTTGGGATCGGGTGCGGCCTCAAAGGCGCGCAGCGCCGGCATGCGCATGGCGCGCGTCACGGCGCCGGTGTACAGCAGCACATCGGCGTGACGGGGCGAGGGCACGACCTTGATGCCAAAGCGCTCGACATCGAAGACGGGCGTGATGGAACCGAAAATCTCGATCTCGCAGCCGTTGCAGCCGCCGCAGTCAACACGGTAGACGTACACCGAGCGCTTGATCTTCTTAAGAAGGGTCGCCTTGGCCTTCTCGATGCTCTCGTCGAGCTCGATCTTGGTCGGGCGGTACTGGAGCCGCTCGGGCAAAAGCGTGGGTTCGGCCATGGTTACTCCTCCTTCGTTTCAAAATCCATGATGATGCCCTCGACCGGCGCAGGACCGGCGGGAATCTCGGGCGCATCGGGGTTGAGCTCGCGGTCGATATACTCCGGGTTCACGCCGTGGCCGCCCAGATACTCCATGCCGGGGCCCTGGGGCTCACCGGACGCAAGCGTCTCGTTGGCAGCCATGCCGCGCGCGTTGCCGGTCTTGACGGCCGAGGCGGCGCGCAGAGCGTCGAGCTCGCGCTTGCACTCCTGGCACATGCCGACGGTACGGGCGGCCTGCTCGGCCTCCATGCCGCCGGCCTTTTGCAGCAGGCGCTTGGCGTAGTCGATCTCCTTGTGCGGGGCAAACGGCTTGCCGCAACGCGAGCAGTGCTCGAGCGTGTAGACGCTCTTGCTGGTGAGGTCGTCCTTACTCATGACGGCCAGCTCAAACTCCTCGGTGAGCTTGATGGCCTCCATGGGGCAGGCTTCCTCGCAGCGGCCGCAAAAGATGCAGCGACCGTAGTCGATCGACCAGGTGATGGTATCGGCCGCAAGGTCGGTGTCCATGCGAATGGCATCGGCCGGGCACGCCACGCCGCAGGCACCGCAGGCGATGCAGAGCTCGGCATTGAGCTCGGGCTTGCCGCGCATGTCCTTGTTGGTGGGGAACGGCGCAAACGGGTACTTGACCGTCGCGTCGCCGGCCTTGGCGTTAATCTTCCAAAGCTTCAGCATATTAGAGCGCCTCCTCATCGAGCGGAGCGGCCATGGTGCCCTCGCCCGCAAGCGGCGACTTGTCGCGCCAGACGTTCTCGAACTGCTCCTTGTCGAGCACGTGGTCGCGCTTGGCGGCAACATCGGTCACCGTCACGCGGTCGGTGCAGGAGTAGCACGGGTCGAGCGAGCCGACGATCAGCGCCGCATCGCCCACGGTGTTGCCGCGGAACATGTAGCGCAGGACCGGCCAGTTGCTGTACGTGGCGGCCTTGGCGCGCCAGCGGTAGCACTTCTGGTTATTGCCGAGCATGGCCCAGTGCACGTCCTCGCCGCGCGGCGCCTCGGTGGCACCGATGGCGTACTTGTGCGGGGTGTACTCCCAATCCGTGGTGAGGATGGGGCCCGACGGGCAGTTCTCGAGCATGGTCTCGATCATGTCGATCGAATCGTAGACCTCCTGGATGCGAACGGCGGTACGGCCGAAGGCATCACAGGTGTCGGCCGTGGCGGCGTGCATCTTTTGGACGTCCGGATCGGCGTAGCCGTCGAAGGGATGGTCAAAGCGCACGTCGCGGGCATAGCCCGAGCCACGCATGAGTGGGCCGACCGGCGAGAAGTCGCGTGCGATCTTGCGGTCCAAGATGCCGATGCCGCTCGTACGCTCAATAAAGTTGGGCGTAGAGAGCAGCACGTCGACGAGTTCCTGAACCTCGGAGCGCAGCTGGTGGATGGTCGTGAGCGTAGAAAGCCTCTGCTCGGCCAAAATGTCGCGACGCACGCCGCCGATCACGTTGAGGCCGTAGGTCTTGCGGTGACCGGAGAGCTTCTCGGCCAGGTCCATGGACTTCTCGCGGACGCGGAAGAACTGCTGGAAGCCGGAGTCGAAGCCCGTGTAGTGCGACGCCAGGCCAATGTTGAGCAGATGCGAGTGCAGGCGCTCGACCTCGAGCATGATGGCGCGGATGTACTGGGCGCGCGGCGGGACATGAATGCCCTGGGCGCGCTCGACGGCCTCGGCGTAGGCCACCGAGTGAGCGCAGCCGCAGATGCCGCAGATACGGTCGGCGAGGAACGTCACGGCGTCATAGTTCAGGCGCGTCTCGGCGACCTTCTCCATGCCGCGGTGCACGTAGAACAGACGGTAGTCGGCGTCGACGATCGTCTCGCCCTCGACGAACAGGCGGAAGTGGCCGGGCTCGTCGGAGGTAATGTGCAACGGGCCCATGGGGACAAGCGTCGTCTCCTTGCCCTTGGTGTCGGCCAAGAACTCGTAGTTTTCCATGTCGCTCGCGGGAGCGGGACGGAAGCGGTAGTCCATGGAGTCCTTGCGCAGCGGGTACAGGCCGCTGGGCCAGTCATCGGGCAGCACCAGGCGGCGACGGTCGGGCAGACCCTCGGGGATCAGGCCGAACATGTCGCGCAGCTCGCGCTCGCCCCACACGCAGGCGGGGACGAACGGCGTCACGGACGGGAACGTCATCTTGGCGGGATCGACCTCGGTGCGCACGGTCACCCAGCCGGGATCCTCCCCCTCCATGGAGATGACGTAGTACACGGCGTAGCGACCGCACAGACTGCGCTCGTCGTTGCCGATGATCACGGGAATCCAGCCGTAGCGCTCGTAATACAGGTAGTGCACGGCCTCGGGCAGCTTGTCCTGCTTGACGGTAATCGTCAGCTGGTCCTCGCACTGCCACTCGACCTTCTCGATGCAGCCCGGAACGGCGCGGCGCAGGGCCTCGACATGGCTCTCGCAGCGACGGGCATACACCTTGTTCTCAGTTTCAATCATTCGTTACTCCACCTCGCTCTGAGCGGTCTCGGTACCGAACACAGCGCGGTACATCGGCGTCGCGTGAAGTTCCTCGGCGCTCTGCTCGAGCACGATGCCAGTCGCGGTCTCCACACCGTGCACGAGAGGCAGCGGGGTGGCGATGCCAAACCACAAGATCATGACAGCCAGGATGATTTCGGGGATAAGCATGAGCGCCGGGGCCTCATGCTTGCCCATGCCCTGGGGCGCATGGCCGAATACCGACTTGAGTGCGATGCGGGTGAGCGCGGAGATGGCCACGGTAAGACCGAGGGCGACCACGACGACCAGCCACATGGGACCGGCGGTAACACCGGCGACAAAAGTCAGGAACTCGGAAATAAACATGCCAAAGGGCGGGAAGGCACCAAGACCGAGCAGCGCCAGGATGGCGAGTGCGGCGGTTGCGGGTGCAACCTCGACGACGCCCTGGATCTTGGCCAGGCTACGCGTGCCAAAGGCGTGCTGGATGTTGCCGGACACGCAGAAGGCAAGCGTCTTGGTAAAGCCGTGGAACACGCAGTGCAGCAGGGCCGCGGCGATACCCAGCGGGCCACCGATACCCAGGCACAGGGCGATAACGCCCACGTTCTCCACAGACGAGTACGCAAAGCGGCGCTTGAGGTCGTCCTGGCGAAACATCGAAAGTGCCGCCACCAAAATGGACAGCGTGCCGACGATCAGCAGCAAAATTTGCGGATACTCGGCGCCCACGGCTTGGATAGTAAAGCCGTAGAAGCGCATGATCACAAGCATGGCGCACTTAAGCAGCACGCCCGAGAGCAGGGCCGAGACAGGGCTCGGGGCCTGGGAGTGGGCATCGGGCAGCCAAGTGTGCATGGGGAACAGGCCGGCCTTGGTGCCAAAACCGATCACGACAAACGCAAAGGCGAGGCGCATGAGCGTCGGGTCGAACTGATCGGCATACGGCAGCACGCACGACAGGAATGCGGCCTCGTGGGCATTGGGAATCACGTCGGCGGCGTTGGCGTAGATCAGCAGCGTACCGAACAGGCCGAAGGCCACGCCGGCGGTGCAGACCATCGCATACTTCCAAGAAGCCTCGAGGGCCGTCTTGTTCTTGTAGATACCCACGAGGAACACGGTGGAAAGCGTGGTTGCCTCCACGGCGGCCCACGTGAGGATCATGTTGTTGGACAGGCACGCGAGCAGCATGGTGAACACGAACAGGCTAAACAGCGCAAAATACTGCTTGGCGCGCTCGGCGGGCATGGAGCCCTCCTCGATATCGGCCTTTACATAGGGCAGTGAGAACAGCCCCGTAAGAAAACCGATAAAGCCGATGAGCAGCACAAAGATGGCGCCCAGCGAATCGAGGTGGAACCACAGGCCAAGAGCGCTCGCGGTTTCGCCGCTCATAAGGACGTCACCGGCCGTCATTATCGACAGCACCAGGACGGCTGCGACGGAGACCAGGTTGAGACCGGCAAACACGTTATAGGACGTGTTCTTGGGCAAAAACGCCATGACCAGCGAGAACACCAAAGGAGTCGCGAGCAGGGCGAGAATCAACGTTTCCATGGACTACCCCCTCAGCTCGGACAGGTCGCGCGCATCGAGCGAGTGGGAGTCGTCCCAAATGCGACGCACGACGATGGACATGATGATGACGGCAAAGATGGCGTCGGTGGCGATACCGATCTCGATGATCTCGGGAGCGGTGGGGGCCAAAAGCGCGAGCGTCACGTGGCTGCCGTTTTCCATAAGGCAGTATCCAAAGATCTGCTTCATGATGTTGCGCTGCGAGATGATGCAGGTGAGGCCCACAAAGAAGTGAGCGAAGCTAATAGCGAGCGCAGGCGTAGCGACCTCGGCCGTGGGCAGGCTGATCTGCGTCACGACGGCAAAGCAGATCGCGACCTCGACGGCGATGATGCAGATGGCCCACGCGGGCTTAAGGCCGGCCTTGAGCGATGCGTCGCTCGGCTCGCCCATCTTCTTGTACGCACGGTTGAGGATATAGGGAACCAGGACGACCTTGGTGATAAAGGCAGATCCGGCCCACATAAGCAGCTCCTGCGCACCGGTAGTGACACCGAGCGTAGCGAGCAGTCCCACGAGCACCAGCGACTGCACCGCATACCAGCGAATGGCGTGCTTGATGTTCTTTGAGACGACCACCATGGTGGACGTGACGATCAGAAGGCCGCCAAGGATGTTGACGATCGAATAACCCATGTCGTTCTACCTCCTAACCGATCCAGCTGGCCGAAAGCGGGCCGCTGACGATAACCATGATGATGAGCACGATGAACACGAACGCCATCGCGCGGGGAAGCGGGGCTCCCGCAGCGACCTCGTCGCTCGGCTCGCCGGGCAGGCAATAGCCCATCCACTTAAGGAACCAGGCAAAGGTGGCGACGGTCTCGGCGACCATGATGCACACGAGCACCAGGATCGCAACGTTGCCGGCACCCACGGAAAAGCCGCCGGCAATGATCTGGAACTTCGAGAAGAACGTGTTCATGGGCGGCACGCCGGCAATGGCGAGCGCGGCGACACCAAAGCCCACGCCCGAGATCGGGTACTTCTTTACGATGCCGCGAAGCTTGGGCAGCATACGCGTACCGAGCGTAAAGGAGAACGAACCGGCGATCAGGAAGAACAGCGTCTTGGCGAAGGCGTGGTTAAAGATGTGGCAGACGGCGCCATCGAAGGCGAGCTGGCTGCCAAAGACCGAAAGTCCCAGACCAAAGAACACGTAGGAGAGCTGGGCGATCGTGGAGAAGGCCAGCAGACGCTTCATGTCCTTTTGCGGCAGGTACATAAGGAAACCAAAGAGCATAGTGACCATGGCGTCGATAATGGCGACCCAGCCCACGATCTCGGGAACCTCTCCGGCAGAGACGAGCGCACGCGCGAACACGCACACGCCGACCTTGACCATCGAGGCGCCATGCAGATAGGCCGAAACAGGCGTCGGCGCCTCCATGGCCGAAGGCAGCCACATGTACATGGGGACCTGTGCGGACTTGGCCCAGGCCGCAAACAGCACGAGCAAAAGGACGATAGCCTTGAGCTTGGAATCGAGGCCGGCAATCGCGGTAATGGCGAAGGTGCCGGTGTGGGCAAACACGATGGCGGCGCCCAGATACAGGCCGAGCGCACCGATATGCGTGATGATCAGGGCCTTCATGCCGGCCTTCTTGGCCGTAGGCGACATGTAGTAGCTAATGAGGCCCCAAGAGCACGCACCCGTGATCTCAAAGAACACGAGCTGACCCAAAAGGGTCGAGCTGTACACGAGGCCGGCCATGGCGCCGATGAAGGTCGCGAGGTACGCGTAGAAGCGACGACGCGGCGCATCGGGATGCTCACGGTTATTCTCGCTCATATAGGGAATCGAATAGATCACGACAAGCAGGCCGATACCCACAAAGGCGGGCGCGAGCAGCGTGCTCATGCGATCGAAGGTGAATCCCATGACGAGGGTCTGCCCAAACGAGATCAGGGGGACCTGCGTGTCGGGCATGCCGGCGCCGGCGAAATTCGCGGCGAGGGCGATGGTGCAGACCGTCGAGACGGCGGCACCCAAAACGCTGAACCACTTGGCGTACGGACGGGGGAACAGGGCGACGAGCACCGAGGCCACCATCGGGGCCGCAATAGCGACCAAGCCGAGAAGGGACAGACTGACTGCAAATGACATTGTTTCTCCCTTCTCCTACACGCCGACGACCACGAAGACAAACGCCAGAACGGCGATGCCCACGACGGCCCAGGTCTGATTGCCGAGCACCTTAAAACGCGAGCGCGAGCAGGAGTTCTCGATCACGCCGCACACGACAAAGTCGATAAGGCACTTCACCAGGAAGATGACCGCGCCCAGAACGGCCGCGATGCCCACGGTCGCGGGCTCGCCCCAGGGGACGAAGATCGCGCAGAACCAGGCGACGACCAGGACCTGCTTCATGGACATGGCAAGCTTGGCCATCGCAAGCGACGGTCCGGAAAGCTCGGCGAGCGGACCTTCCTGGAGCTCCTGATCGGCCTCGGCCTGATCAAACGGCAGCTTGCCGAGCTCCATATAGCAGGCAATCGCAAAGGCGATGCCGGCGAGGATCACGGCGACCGGCGCGTCGACGGCACCCGTCATGATGTGCTGACCCATGGTGGCGATGTCGGTGGAGCCGCACACCAGGGCGGCGGCAAACAGCGCCAGCAGCATGGACGGCTCGATGAGCACGCTCATGAGCAGCTCGCGAACGCCGCCGATACCGGCGTAGGCGTTGGACGAATCCACACCGCAGAGAGCGAAGAAGAAGCGGGCGAGCGCCAGGCTATACATGATGGTGATGGCGTCACCAAAGACCGGGATGGGGCTTTGTGCCGTAAAGAGCGGCAAGCCCATCGCGAGCATAAAGGCGACGGCAAAGAACAGCGGCGGCATGATGCGCAGCGCAAAGCTCGCGTCCTCGCTCTGGGACTCGGGGCGCGCAAAGAGCTTGGCCAGGTCGCGGTAGTCCTGCATGATGCTGGGGCCGCGACGGTTGTGCATCTTGGCGCGGATCACGCGACCGAGACCGGAGAAGAACGGCGCGACGGCCATGACGACCACGCCCTGCAGAACGGCAAGTACGATGTTGTTCATGCTCTCCCCTCCTTAACCCATTTGCACGGCGAGCACGAGGAACACCACGAGTGCCGCGACGATGTAGCAGATATAGATGCTGTAGTTGCCGCCCTCGAGCTTAGTCGCGAGGTCGGCGAGCTTCTCGACACCCTTATGCGGGGCATCGACGAGAACCTTGTCGGGTACGGGCTCCACAGCCTCGGCCACACCGGTGAGCTTCTGGAAGAAGTGCGCGATGGACCAGCAGACGGCCGTGCAGCGGTCGCGCAGCGTGTAGAGCGGATGCATAAACCAGGACACCTCGGAGGCAAAGGTCGTGGCCACGACGGGCATATGCTCGTTGGGAGCATAGCCGCATGCCCACGGCTGGGACTTCTGCACCTTGCCGACGGTCTTGAGCTTGCGATAACCGCAGGCAAGGCCGACGAGCACCACGAGCGCAATGGCGATCGCGGGCGTGGAGGTAGCAGCGCCGGAGTATTGGTTCATGAGCTCCATGCCCTCGGCGGCAAACACGCCGCCGTACGGATGCAGCACGGACGCGGCGACGTCGACCAGAACGGGCGCGATCACGGGAGCGCCGATGCCCAGCACGACGCAGATGGCCGCGAGCAGGCCCTGTGCAAACACCATGGGGGCGGGAACCTCCTTGGCATTGGCCGCGGCCTCGGAGCGGGGCGCGGAGGCAAAGGAGACGCCATAGGCCTTGACGAAGCACGTGACGGCCAGCGCGCCGGTAATGGCAAGCGCGACGGCAGCGAACACGGCCACGATCATGACGGCCTTGTCACCCTGCATGGCGGCATTAAACAGCGACTGATAGGTAAACCACTCGGACACAAAGCCGTTGAAGGGCGGGATGGCCGAGATGGCAAGCGCGCCAATAAGGAAGCAGATGGCCGTTGCCGGCATACGACGGAACAGGCCGCCCATCTTCTCCATATTGCGCGTACCCGTGGAGAACAGCAGCGCACCGGCGCCCAAGAACAGCTCGCCCTTAAACATAGCGTGGTTAAACGTGTGGTAGAGGGCGGCCATCAGAGCCAGGACGGCGATGCCGACCGAGTTGAGCGCCATGGCGGCCATGGAGGCGCCGACGCCGAGCAGAATGATGCCGATGTTCTCGACGGAGTGATAGGCCAGCAGGCGCTTGATATCATGCTCCTGCAGGGCGAAGGCCACGCCGAGGACCGACGAGATCGCACCGAAGACCATGACCATAAGGCCCCACCAGACCTGAACGCCCGAAGCGGAGAGCAGGTCGAGACCAACCTTGAGGATGCCGAAGATACCGATCTTGATCATGCCGCCGGACATGAGGGCACTCACGTTGGACGGCGCCTCGGGATGTGCCTTAGGCAGCCAGCCGTGCAGCGGAATGATACCGGCCTTGGCGCCAAAGCCAAAGAAGGCGAGCACGAAGCACACGGATGCGACCGCGGGGCTAAACTGCGTGGCGCGGAAATCCGCAAAGGCAAACGAGCCACCGGCGAAGTTGGTCATGGTGAGGAAGCTCGCCATGATGAGCACAAAGCCCACGTGAGCGATCACAAAGTAGAGCCAACCACCGTGGATGGAGTTCTCGTTCTCCTCGATCACGACCAGGAAGTACGAGGTCAGCGACATGAGCTCAAAGGCGACCAGGAACCAAAACACGTTGTCGGCGGTGATGACGAGCATCATGGACGCCACGAAGGTGTTAAAGAAGAAGCCGGCGCGGCCCTTTTTGCCCGGGTACTCATCAAAGTAGTTGAGACCGTAGATCGAACCGGCAAACGCGAGCACCGAGATGAGTGCCACGAACAGACCGGACAGCTGATTGAGCAGCAGCTGGAAATGGGCAAACGGGAAGAACACGATGGTGTCGACCGACGTGACATTGCCCAGCACGGCCTGGATACCGGCCACAAACGAAAGCACCGCGGCGACGGCGCCGACAAGGCAGCCGGCGGTCTTGGCGGCGTTATCGGCCTTGATCAGCAGAACCGAGGCGAGCGCACCGATGCACGAGACGGCAAGCGATGCGATAAACAGCGTCATGCTATCCATTGTTTACGCTCCCTTCTGCTTTCTCGGACAGGCCCTGGGCCACAGCGGTGACGTCGACAGCCGGACCGTTTTCGATCGAGCGCAGGCGCTTGGCCTCGTCGAGCTCGCGATCGGCCGCGCCGCCCATGACGGTCAGCGCCTTGGTGGGGCACGCCGCCACGCAATGCGGGCCGTCCGGATCGAAGGCGCACAGGTCGCACTTCACAGCGCAGGTGTACTGGCCAGGAGCCCACGTAAGCAGGCTGCTCAGGGACTTAGGATACGAAGGCGTCGGGTCGCACATGCCTGCGACACCGGCGATAGACGTGCCATCGGGATGGATGGCTCCAAAGGGGCACGCGATGGCGCACAGCCTGCACCCGATGCACTCCTGCTCCTTCACGTGGATGCGGTCGCCATCGTGCTCGATGGCATTCACCGGGCAGACCTCGGCGCAGGGGGCACCCTCGCAATGGTGGCAGGCAAGGGCGGCCGAAATACCGCCGGTCTTCACGAGCGCCAGGCGCGGCGTATCCTGAAGACCCTGCATCCGGTGAGCGTCGGCACAGGCGGACTGACATGTTCCGCAGCCGATGCACCTCTCCGGGTTGATGTCGATGAAGCGGTTCATCCCCACTTCCTTTCAAAATAACGGGCCGGGCTCCCGAACGTACGGGACGCCCGGCCCAAAAAGCCAACGAGAACGGGACTACACGATTTGATTCACGTGCGTCTCGTCGTCGAACTTGGCGGCACCGGGCTCAACGTCCTGGGGAGCGGCGGCGTCGACCAGAGCCTGCTTGAGCTCGGTGTACTGACGCTCGACTTCGCCCTCGGCCCAGACCTGGTCGGCAATGGCGTCGACCTGGCAGGCGGAGAACTTGTCCTCGGGCGTATGCGAGACCGGGTCGACCTTGTGCATGGTCAGCTCGTTGCACTTGCCGATCCACCACTGGTAGGTCATATAGACCGTGCCCTTGTTGATACGGTCGCTCACGTCGGCGCGGCTGTATACCTGGCCGCGGCGGCTGTGAATCGAGACGATGTCGCCGTTCTTGATGCCGCGCGCCTGGGCGTCCGCGGGATTCATGCGGACAAAGCCGGGCTCGTCGGCAAGCAGCGCCAGCGTCTTGCAGTTGCCGGTCATCGAGCGGCAGCTGTAGTGGCCGACCTCGCGGACGGTGCACAGGATGAGTGGGTACTCATCGTCGGGAAGCTCGGAGGGCGCCTCCCAGTCGTGCGCCATCAGGTTGGCGCGGCCGTCCTTGGTGGTGAACTTGCCACCAGCGAACATGTCGGCCGTGCCGTGGTCGTTCACATCGGTGCTCTTGACCGGCCACTGGGCGTAACCGCCCTCGGGGGCCATCTTCTCGTAGGTCGCGCCCACAAAGTTGGGGCACAGGCTAATGCACTCGTTCCAGATCTGCTCGGTGTTGTCGTAGTGCATGGGGTATCCCATACGCGTGGACAGGTCCGCGAAGATCTCCCAGTCGTGACGGCACTCGCCCTTGGGCGGAACGGCCGCGTCAAAGTGCTGGAAGCTACGGTCGGATGCGGTAAAGACACCCTCGTGCTCGCCCCAAGAGGTGGCAGGCAGGATGACGTCGGCGAGCATGGTCGTCTGCGTCATAAAGATGTCCTGGCAAATGAACAGATCCAGCTCGGAGAGCGTCTTGCGCATACCGGCCGAATCGGGCTCGGTCTGTACCGGGTCCTCGCCGTAGTTGTAGAAGCAGTGCACCTTGCCCTCGTCGACCAGGTGGCCCAGGTCGGTGAGCTTATAGCCCTCCTCGAGCGGGAGCTTTTCCTCGGGCACGCCCCAAGCCTTGGCAAACTTGGCACGCACAGCCGGGTCGGTGACCTTCTGGTAGCCAGGGTACAGGTTGGGCAGCATGCCCATATCGCAGGAGCCCTGGACGTTATTCTGACCGCGCACGGGCGCGAGGCCGGAATTGGGTTTGCCGATCTGGCCGGCAACGCAGGCGATGGAGGCGATGGTGTGCACCGTCTTCAGGTTCTGCTTCTGCTGGCATACGCCCATGCCCCAGCCAATGATGGCAGAGGGCTTCGCCGTGGCGTACATCTCGGCAGCTTGGTGGATCAACGCGGGCTCGACACCCGTGATGTCCTGTACGGATTCGGGAGTGTAGTTCTTGATGGTCTCCCACCACTCGTCAAAGCCGTTCGTGTGCTCGGCGACGAATTCCTTGTCGTAGAGGCCATCGTTGACCAAGCAGTTGGCAAAGGCGTTGAGGAACGCGACGTTGCAACCGTTCTTGATCGGAAGGTAGAGATCGGCGATACGCGCGGTTTCGATATGGCGCGGGTCGGCGACGATGATCTTGCAACCCTTTTCTTTGGCTCGCACGATACGCCTTGCGACGATGGGGTGCGAATCGGCAGGGTTATAGCCGAAGAGGAAAATGCAGCCCGCATCCTCCATACCGGGGATGGAGCATGACATGCAACCTGAACCAACCGTGTCCATCAGACCGAGGACAGTAGGGCCGTGTCAAGTACGGGCGCAGTTGTCCACGCTGTGGGTGCCGATGCACGCACGCGTAAACTTCTGCATGACGTAGTTCGCCTCATTGCCGCCGCCTCGCGAAGAGCCGGTGGTCATGACAGCGTTAGGACCATATTCGTCAATTATGGCCTGCATCTTAGATGCGGTGAAATCCAGTGCCTCGTCCCAGCTTACGCGCTCAAGATCCGCGCCCTTGGTGCGGCGGATCATCGGGTGCAGTACGCGAGGAGTCAAGATCTTGGTGTCGTTGATGAAGTCGTAGCCGCTCATGCCCTTAAGGCACAGCTCGCCCTGATTGGTGATGCCGTTGAGCGGTTCGGTACCCACGACCTGGCCGTTTTGGACCAAGAGGTTAAACTGGCAACCGGCACCGCAGTACGGGCAGATCACTTTATGCTTCTCCATGACACCCTCCTTCCTTTCTCTGCTACCGATTACTCGGTACGTATTTGACAATCGTTGGGCCTGTATGGCCGCCCGCCTACGCCTCGTTTTCGATGGTGGCGCGGGCACGCTCGGCAGTCAGCTCCGCCAGGCGCTCCTCGTCTACCAAGGTGAGGCCCTTAGTCGGGCACGCCTCGGCACACGCCGGACCGCCGGGACGGTCCACGCACAGGTCGCACTTGAGCACGAAGCTCTTAGTCTGCGAACCCACGCGCACGTCGCCCATCAAGACGGGGACCTGCGTGGTCGCCACGCTCACGGCGCCAAAGGGGCAGGCCATGACGCAGCTCTTGCAGCCGATGCAGTTGTCCTCGTTGACGCCGATGCGATGGTTCTTTGGATCAAAGAACAAGGCGCCCGTGGGGCAGGCCTTAGCGCACGGGGCATCCTCGCAGTGATGGCAAGCCACCGGTGCGGAGATCTCGTACGTACGCGTCACGCGCAGACGCGGCGCGGCAATGTTGCCGGGGATGTCGTGTGCCTCGATACACGCTGCCATGCAGGTTTGACACCCAATGCAGCGCGATGAATCGGCTACGACTCGTTTATTGCCCATGTTGTTCACTCCCTCCTGAATCCCATGCCGGAGAGACCCTGTCGACGTTGCCCCGGACCGCCCGTGGTCCGGCATCGGCGTATCGAGAGCATGCGGCGAAACAGGCACTCGGTAGAATATCTCCAACGGTATACAGGTTAAATATACGCAGTTGCAGGGGGTAAACTTGAGCATAGGCCCTGCATTACGGGTGTATTGCAGGGGTTTGGGCTGGTTAGGATTATTCTCAATAGGATATAAAAGCGAGTGTATTACACGCGTACGCCCAACAAAGATTTCACGCTCGCTTCTGAAGGATGTAGTACGTTTGTAATAATGTTCACACTCAATTACTCGAGTGCAATAAAGTAGTTGTTATAAGATTGGCAATTACTAGCCGAAGCTGTATTTGACTATTCATATTGCACGCTCATTAAGGGAGGCCAGTGATGTCATCGACTCAAAAACGAGCCATCCTGCAGGTGCGCATTCGCGAGGAAGACAAGCAGCATGCCGAGCGTCTCTACGACGCCATGGGCACATCGCTCGCCGAGGCTGTCCGTCTATTTGTCGCGCAGAGCATTTTGATGCGCAAGCTCCCCTTTCAGCCGGTCGCCGTGCGCTCAAAGGACGGCACCGCCGCCTATGGATCGCTCAAAGCATATGGGGACCCCAATCGCCGCTCCAAGGAGCGCAATGCCTGGATTGAATACCTTGCTACAGAAAGCGACGATTCGATTTTGGGTCCCGAGGAAGTAGATATCCATGAGTAGCACCATCATCGACGAGACCGTCATCCTGCGCTATCTGCTCGACGACGACGAGGTCCTGTCGCCGCGCGCCGCCAAGGTCATCGCCACGCGCACCGCTCGTGTCTACCCCGAGATCATCACGCGCGTCGTGGTCACGCTGCGCGACGTCTATAAGGTTCCACGCGTTGAGATTGCTGCGGCCATGAAAAGGCTGATCGATGACGTCATGGTCGACGAGCCCACCGTTGTCGCCCTTGCCGTCAAACTCTTTGGCAAGACCCATATGGACTTTACCGACTGCCTCCTCGCAGCCCGAACAGCCATCTACAACGATGATGTCGTGAGCTTTGGCAAGCCCATCATCCGCCGCAAGCGCCAAACCGCAGCCGAAGCCCGCAGCCGCAGCATCGACTCCACCATCGACAAGCTCCGCCACCGCCCCCGCAGCTAACCCCACCCCTTCCTAAGTTGCGGTGAAATAGTTCCTAGATTAGGCTTATTCGCGCTTTTCAGAAATTAATTCACCGCAACTTCCAGGTTGGCCATCCGAAACTGGCAGCCTTGGACCGCGAATCCTACTGTTCGCCACAAAATGGGCCTATCTACTACGTTTAACCGATTACCCTCGACCATACAGAAATCCGAAATATCAAAACAGCTGGTAGACGGCTTGCCGATTTTCCGAAACTGCTGCTATGGTCGTCCCCTGCGGGCCAAACGTAGTAGATGGGCCGCTTTCGTGGCTCAACACCAGACCAGTCATTTTGGGGCAGGGCTTTTTTGACCACATTTCCCAGCCGATCGCTAGAGCAGTCAAAAAGCCCGCTCCAAATTAGCTACCCCGGCCTTTAATGGGCCCGCAAAAGCCAAAAGACAGTCCGTATTTAACCGCAACTTAGGTGGGCGCGGAGCGGGTTCGATTCCCGTCGCCCGGCGCGTAAACGAAAACAGCTCTGATCCCCAAAGGAAACCAAAGCCGTTAAAACAATTCTTATGGAGCGGGCGACGGGAATCGAACCCGCGTCATCAGCTTGGAAGGCTGGGGTTCTACCATTGAACTACGCCCGCAAGATATGGTCGGGACGACAGGATTTGAACCTGCGACATCCTGCTCCCAAAGCAGGCGCGCTACCAAACTGCGCCACGTCCCGAAGGTGTTGAGCAGCTAAGGTCTAAACCTTGCGTGTCCCAAAGCGAAGGAAATTATAGGGGAGACTCCCCGCCTGTGCAAGCGCAGAAACCCTAGCTCCTCGAATGTGCGACAAACTTGCTGTGGAGCAGACCGATCACAAAGGCAACTACGGCGACCGGCGCCCACGCGGCACCGATGTCTGCCAGCGGCAGCACATCAAACGGTAGCCACGCTCCCGCAAAGAACGCATCGCGGACCGAGGTGATCACGCTCTGCACAGCGACTACGCCGCCGACCCAGACCCACACCTGCGGATGAGCGTCGCAAAAGCCGTGCACCAGGCCCATAAGCACCAGCACGATGGCAACGGGGTACAAAGCGTTGAGCATGGGCACCGAGAACATAAGGATCACGTCGAGGCCCACGTTGGAGAGCACGCACGAAAACGCTGCGAACACAAAGGCGAGAACCGCAAAGGGACGGCGCATGGCCTCCTCAGAGGCCTCCGCTCCCCCTTCGACCACATACGTCTCGCAGAAGTAACGCGAGCAGCAGCTGATGAGGCCGATGCACACGTTCATGCAGGCGAGGAAGAAGATGGCGAAGACCACGACCGTGCCAGCAAGCCCAAAATGCATGGAGGCCGAACGGGCGAGGATGGCGGCGCCGTTGGTAGCGTCGGGCATCACGGTGCCGAGCTGCATACCGGCAAGGCCCAAGCCGCAGTAGATGATGGCCATGAGCACGCCGGCGATCACACCGGAGCGCGAAATTTCAAAAGCGACGCGCTTGTCATCGGTGACACCCAACTCGTGGATGGTCTCGGCGATGATGATGCCGAAGGCGAGCGACGCGAGCAGGTCCATGGTCTGATAGCCAGTCAGAAAGCCCTGCACGGCGGCGCCCGCATCGTAAGGAGCCTGAGGCGCGGCAGCCGGTCCCAGCGGCGAGATCACGGCAGCACCCACGACCAGCACAATGAGCGCAATGAGTGCGGGGCCCGTAATGCGGCCGAGCACGCGTGTGATGACACCCGGGCGCAGCGTGAGCGCAAACGCGACGACAAAGAAGCCAACGGCAAACACCAGGCGAGCCGTACCGAGCGAGACGCCCCCGGGTAGCAGCGGCACCAGCATTTCGAACGCCGTAGAGCTTGTGCGCGGAATGGCCAGGCACGGACCGATGGCCAGGTAGACCGCCGCAACGAAGAATTCGCCAAACTTAGGATGCACACGCCCGGCCAGCTCTCGGGCCGTGCCAGCGAGCGCGACGGCGATAAATCCCATAACGGGCAGACCGATAGCGGCAATCAAAAAGCCGATCATGGCAACCGGCGTGGCAGAACCTGCCTGCAGCGCCAGCAGCGGCGGAATAATGAGGTTACCGGCGCCAAAGAGCATCGAGAACAGCGCAATGCCGACGGTAACGACATGGTCGGAACGCAGACCGCGCGGGGCGGATGAAGCCATAGGCACACCTTTCGGGTCGAAACAAAAACGGGACGGGCAAAATACCCGTCCCGCAAGTATAAACGGTCCAGCAGCTTTAGCAGGCTAAATTGCGCAGAGCATCGATAGCCGTGTCGACTTCTTCGGTCGTGTTGAAATACCCAAACGAGAAGCGGACGACACCCTGGCGCTCGGTATCTAACGCACGGTGCATGAGCGGAGCGCAATGGGCACCAGGGCGCGTCGCAATCCCCCACCCTTGCATGAGCGCGTCCGAGATCTCGGCCGAGTCGATATCACCCACGTTGAGTGAGACGATCGCCGAGCGCACGGGCTGGTCAAACGCACCGTAGAGCGCAATGCCGGGGATTTCGCGAGCACCGGCGAGGAAGCGCTCTGCAAGCGAGCGCTCATGCGCCGCAATCGCCTCGACCCCGCCTTGCGCCTCGATAAAGTCGAGACCGGCAGAAAGTCCCGCGATGCCGTGGCCGTTGAGCGTGCCCGCCTCAAGACGCGTGGGCCACTCAAGTGGCTGCAGTGGGTCAAAGCTGTGCACGCCCGTGCCGCCCATGGCCCAGGGCGCCACGTCGACGCCCTCCGCCACGGCCAGGCCGCCGGTGCCCTGCGGGCCCATGAGCCCCTTGTGGCCGGTAAAGCACACCACGTCGAGCCCCATGGCCTGCATATCGATATGCGCCGTACCGGCAGACTGCGAGGCATCGACGATCACAAGCGCACCCGCGGCATGTGCCAAGGCCGCCACGCGCGCAATGTCGACCGCGTTGCCGGTCACATTAGAGGCATGCGTCACCACCACGGCACGCGTACCGGGCGTGATCAACCGCTCGAGCTCGTCGTAGTCGAGCGCGCCGTTCGCGTCGCAGCCCGCATGCTCAACCGTCACACCCTGCTCCGTCGCCAAGCGATTGAGCGGACGCAGCACCGAGTTGTGCTCAAGCACCGTCGTGACCACGCGGCCACCGGGACGCACCACACCACAGATGGCGGTGTTGAGCGCCGCCGTAGAGTTGGGCGTAAAGCACACATGGTCCGCCCTCGGGCAACCTAAAAGGCGCGCGAGCTTGGCACGGCAACCGTGAATCGTACGAGCGGCATCGAGGGCACCCGACGTGGCGCCGCGCCCGGCATTGCCGAGCGAGCACATCGCCTGCGTCACGGCATCGATGACCGTCTGCGGCTTGTGCATGGTCGTCGCCGCGTTATCCAGGTAGATCATCGCACGACCTCCCACATATCAATCACGGTATAGCCCTCGGTGGGAACGCCCGCCGCGGCGAGTTCGCCGCGCAGCAGCTCCTCATCGGCAGGCAA
>DXLV01000038.1:0-5540 GCA_019414545.1 Collinsella sp.
GAAAAGTGCGAACATAAAAACAGTTTCATCAATATTCTCCTTTATATATAAATTCTTATTTGTTGAACTAAGCCGTGTATACCATACTCTCCAATGAAAGAACGCCCTGATATAGCGAAATTTTGCCGTTTTCCTGCGTACGTGCGTACACACTCCACAGGAATTCTAAGGGGCCTGCCCCCTTAGCACACGGACTTTGGAACAAAGTCTAGTGTGTTACGCCTTGCCAGAGGTGTACAGGCTCCCGGTATGCACGTACGAAGCAATTGCCATCAATGCGCCATATAAGTGGCGATCAAGTTCGCATAAAGCGACCTTGATCCCGCAAAACAAAAGGCAGGATACCATCACCACGATGATACCCTGCCTCTGTTCGTTCCTGTTTACCGTTCCGAGTAGTCCTTCCGCAGAATTTCCGATAAACAAAAAACGTACCCGAACCCTTTCTCGTAAAGAATCGGGTTCGAGTACGAACTGAATGCTGGAGCAATAAAAAACCACCAGAAAGGTGCCCCCTTTGTGGTGGTTTTGGGCCAGTCCTAGAGCGTGTGGCCGTAAGCGTCGGCAGCCTTGATGGCGGCGGCGAACTTTTCGTCGGTGAAGGGCTCGGGGTTTCCCTGCTTCCACTCGTTGGTGGTGTGCGCGTACTCGCACAGGGCGGGGATATCGGACTCGGAAAGCCCGACCTGCTCAAGCGTCACGGGCAGTCCCATCTGCTTGTTAAAGGCTGAGTAGCGCTCAAGGTTCTCGGTATCGCCCGTGTAGGCAAAAAGCACGAGCACGCCCAGGCTCACGACCTCGCCATGCAGGTAGGTGCCCTCGCGCGGAATGCTGCAGGTGGCGTTGTAGAACGCATGCGCCACGCTCGAGTTGTAGTAGTAATCGTTTTGGTTGGTCAGGTTGGAGACGTAGCCCGTGTTGACCACGATATCGAGCGCGATCTGCTTGACGGCCTCGGTCGACAGGTGCTGGCGAACGTCCTCAAGACCCTGCACGCCATAGGTAAACAGCGGCTCGGAGCAGGTGTGTGCGAGCGCCAGGCCAAGACCGGCGGTGTGCTCCAGGTTGCCGGCGCTCGTGGCGTATTCGACCTCGGGCTGCTTGGACAGGGCATCGCCCACGCCGGCCCAGAAGTACTCCGCCGGAGCCTCGGCGATGATCTTGGGGTTGATGAAGATGTGCGCGGGGCGGTTGGGGTACGAATAGCCCTCGAGCGAGCCGTCGTCGTTGTAGACAACGGCAATGGCGGTCGCGGCCGAGCAGTTGGAGCAGATCGTCGGTACCGTAAAGACGATCTTCTTGAGCTCGATGGCCGCCGTCTTGACGGTGTCGAGCGCTTTGCCGCCGCCGCATGCGATGAGCACGTCGGCTTCCTGGCAGGCAGGGGAGTTCACGACCTTGGCGATATTGGCACGCGTACTGTTGGTGCCATAGACGCGCGTCTCCAGAACCTCGATATCGGTACCTTCAAGCGCCGCCGCGATACCCGGCAGCGCCGCAGCCAGGGCTCGCTTGCCGCCAATGATGGCGACCTTGGTCGCTCCGTACTCTGCCAGTGCGGCGGGCAGCTCGTCAAAGCAGTCCTCGCCGACGGTGTAGTCGCTCATTCCAATCGTGCGCATAGCGGCCTTCTTTCGTTCGATAAAGTGCTTTCAGGTATTTTGCTCCAAGTGAGTGCTTGCGACCGCGAGAAGTTTCTAAAGTATGAAACCGATGTTGAGGGTTTTTCGCCGGCGTTGACCGTGCTACCATACAGCGCATAAGCGTTGATGGGGACGAGTAGTCGGCCGTCCGCATGCTACAGAGAGCGGGGAGCGCTGAGAACCCGTGCATGCGACCGATGAAAATCACCCCGGAGCTGCGGTCCCAACGGACGTGCCGCGCAGGTTCGTCTTAGTAGACATCGCCGAGATGGTCGTCGATACAGACCAGCCGAGTAACGGATGCGAGCGCGCAAATACGCGGGCGAGGGCATCTAAGCTGGGTGGTTAAACGAAGAGCTTTTGCGGGCGCACAGCCCGTTTTGTGGCGCTTCGTCCCAGCTTGTAGGGACGGGCGCTTTTTTTGGTGCCCAGAGGGCGTGCGCGCCCATGACATGAAAGGGGTACCGTGGCAAACGAGTACAAGCAGACGATGAATCTGCCCAAGACCGGTTTTCCCATGCGTGCCGGTCTTTCCAAGTCCGAGCCTAAGCGACTCAAGGACTGGCAGGACAACAAGGTCTACGAGCAGGTTCTGAAGAAGAACGAGGGTCACAAGAAATTCGTGCTGCACGACGGCCCTCCGTACGCCAACGGCCCGATCCACATCGGCCACGCCATGAACAAGATCTCCAAGGACATGATCAACCGCTACTGGATGATGCAGGGCTATGAGGTCCCTTATGTCCCCGGTTGGGACTGCCATGGTCAGCCGATCGAGCATAAGGTCGAGGAGAAGCTCGGCACCGAGAAGTTCAACCAGACCTCCACGGCTAAGATCCGCGAGCTCTGCAACAAGTTCGCGGTCGAGAACATCGAGCTGCAGAAGGCCGGTTTCCGCCGTCTGGGCGTGCTCGGCGACTGGGACAACCCCTACCTGACGCTTTATCACCAGCATGACGCCGCCGACATCGAGGTCTTTAAGGCCATGTTCGATAAGGGCATGATCTATCGCGGTCACAAGCCCGTCCACTGGTGCAAGCACTGCCACACCGCACTCGCCGAGGCCGAGATAGAGTACTCCGACGAGACGAGCCCCTCCATCTTCGTTCGTTTTGAGATGACCTCCAAGCCCGCCGGCCTCGAGAACTTCGACGGCCCGGTCGACTTCATCATCTGGACGACTACGCCGTGGACCATCCCGTCCGACCAGGCCGTTTCCCTCAAGCCCGGTGCCGCCTACGTCGCCGTTGAACACGAGGGCCGTGCCGAGGTCATGCTCGAAGACCTGGCTCCCAAGTGCTGCGAGGAGTTTGGCTGGGAGTACACCCCGGTCATGGTCGACGGCAAGCCCTACGTGGTTCCTGCCGAGACCTTCCACCACATCCACTACAAGCAGCCGATCTTTGACGGCGTTGAGGGCGTGGCGCTGCTGGCCGATTACGTCGGTGTCGATGACGGTACCGGTATCGTCCACAACTCGCCCGGTCACGGCGTCGATGACTACTTTGCCTGCCTCAAGGAGGGCATCACCGACATCTGCATGCCGGTCGATGACGACGGCAAGTTCTACACCGGCGAGGAGTTTGGTACCGGTGGCCCCTTCAGTGGCATGGATACCGACGAGGCCAACCCGCACATCATCGAGTTCCTGCGCGAGCGCGGCACCCTGGTCCTCGAGAAGAAGATCACGCACAGCTATCCGCACTGCTGGCGCTGCAAGCACCCGGTGCTCTTCCGTGCTACCGACCAGTGGTTTGTCTCGATGGACAAGACCGGTTTGCGCGAGCAGGCCGGCAAGGAGGTCCGTGAGAACGTCAAGTGGTATCCGGCCCACGCGGCCAACCGCATCGGTGCCATGGTCGAGCAGCGTCCCGACTGGTGCATCAGCCGCCAGCGCAACTGGGGCGTGCCTATCCCCAGCTACACCTGCGCCGACTGCGGCGAGAAGGTCATGAACGACGCCACTCTCGACGCCGTCATCAAGCTCTTCCACGAGAAGGGCTCCGACGCCTGGTTCACCGACGCTCCCGAGAGCTATCTTGGCGAGGCCTGCGTCTGCCCCAAGTGCGGTGGCCATCACCTCAAGGCCGATAAGGACATCCTCGACGTGTGGTGGGATTCCGGCGTCTCCTGGAAGGCCGTCTGCGAGTACCGTCCCGAGCTGGAGTATCCGGCGGATGTGTACCTCGAGGGCTCCGACCAGCACCGCGGTTGGTTCCAGAGCTCGCTGCTCACCTCGGTGGGCGCCAACGGCCACGCTCCGTACAAGGCGGTCGTCTCGCAGGGCTTCACCCTCGACGGACAGGGCCGTAAGATGTCCAAGTCGCTCGGCAACGTCATCGACCCCAACAAGGTCTGCGACGAGATGGGCGCCGACATCATCCGCCTGTGGGTTGCCTCCGTCGATACCAGCTCCGACGTGTCCATCGACCACGAGATCCTTGCCCGTACGTCCGATGCCTACCGTCGTTTCCGCAACACGCTGCGCTTCCTGCTCTCCGAGCTCGAGGGTCAGTTTGAGCCCGAAACCGACGGCGTCGCCTTTGCCGACCTGCTGCCGCTCGACAAGCTCATGGTTGCCCGTCTGACCCAGGTCCAGGCCGAGGTCGACGACGCTTACTCTTGCTACGAGTTCCCGCGCGCTTACCGTGCGCTTTACGACTTCGTGGTTACCGAGCTTTCCAACGTGTACCTCGACGCCCTGAAGGATCGTCTGTACTGCGACAAGCCCGGTTCGCTCGAGCGCCGCAGCGCCCAGACCGTGCTTGCCGAGCTCTTCTCGATGCTCATGCGCGACCTGCAGCCGATCCTGTCCTACACGGTCGACGAGGCCATGGCCTATGCACCCGCCGGCTGCGTCGATCACCAGAAGTACGCCGCGCTGCTCGATTGGTACAAGTCGCCCATCACGGTTGACGAGGCCAATGAGTTTGAGGGCGTGCTCGATGCTTCTCTTGAGCTCCGTAGCGCCGTGACCAAGGCTCTTGAGGATGCCCGCTCCGCCGGCACCTTCACCAAGAGCCAGCAGGTCCGCGTCAAGGCGGTCGTTCCCGCTGAGATGTACGCGCTGCTGACCGGTGATAAGGCCGTCGACCTGGCCGAGTTCTACATCGTCTCCGATGTTGAACTGACCCACGGCGAGGAGCTTTCCGTTGCCATTGAGGCTGCCGAGGGCGAGTGTTGCGACCGTTGCTGGAACTATCGCACCACCGTCGGCGAGTACAACGGCCACGCGCATATTTGCAAGCGCTGCGCTGATGCGCTGTAGGTTACGGCGTTCGTAGAACGCCGTAACCTACCGACGCTGCAAACGCCCCTAAGCGGCAATCTGACGTTCAATCGTCGGTCGCGTACCGAAGTACGCTTCCCTCCTCTTTCACGTCACCTTGCTCGCTTAGGGACGTTTTCGCTGTTGACGACGGTAATGCGGCGTTTCTATTGTTGGAACTAGAGCCTTTTCTTTCTAGTCGTTGGGGACGTTCTTAAACGACTAGTCACACAAGAACGTCCCCAACGACTATCTGTGTCACATTCAAGCGGCATTCTGTTTTTCGGAATGCCGCTTTCGTTTTTAGCTGGTTATTTCGCTAGCGTTGGTGAATATGCTGCGCGTTTGGCGTTTGTCACTATAAGATGATTACTTGCATTTAACGTAATTCAAGCTTTTGAGGGTAGGGGATTGATTTGGGTCGTACTGGGGATATGACGCCGCCTTTGCGTTGGCGGTTGGGTGTTGCTGGTGGCGTGGCGCTCGTTGTGTTGCTCGTTGACCAGCTGACCAAGCTTGCGGTTCGTGCCTTGGGCGATGCCCTGCATATGACCGTTATTCCCGGCGTGATCGATTTTCTGTTTGTCCGCAATATCGGAGCCGCCTTTAGCATGGGCGAGGGTCATGGC
>DXLV01000038.1:5550-12639 GCA_019414545.1 Collinsella sp.
CCGTGCGCCTCAGCTCGCTCGTCTTGAGGTTGTGGGCATGGCTATGGTTGCGGGCGGCGCCATCGGCAACGCGATCGATCGTCTTGTCTTTGGCTTCGTAACCGATTTTATCGCCACTACGTTCATCGACTTCCCCGTCTTTAACGTGGCCGATATCGGCATTACGGTCGGTGTTGTGCTGGCGCTCATCGGTTATATGTTCTTGAGCCCTGCCGCTCGCGAGGTCGATGCGACCGCCGAACTCAACGCTCGTGACGAGGCCCGCGCAAAACGCAAAGCCAAGCAGCGTGGGGAGCGTGCCCGCAAGATTCGCGAAAGGAATGAGCGTTAATGGCCGACATCCATATTCTCGTTGCCGACGATTCCGCTGGTCAGCGTCTCGACGCCTATCTGGGCGCCAACGATGGCTGTCCCACGCGCTCTGCCTGCGCACATCTGATCGAGGGCGGTGCCGTTGCCGTCAACGGCGAGACCTGCCTATCAAAAAAGTATGCTGTGCGCTCCGGTGACCGCATCTCGGTCGACCTGCCCGAGCCGCATGATCCCACCGATGTGATTCCCGAGGCCATCCCTCTCGACATTCGTTACGAGGACGACTACCTCATCGTGCTCTCCAAACAGCGCGGCCTGGTGTGCCATCCCGCCCACGGCCACGAGAGCGGCACCCTTGCGAACGCTCTGGTTTACCACTGCGGCATTGATCATCTGGGTACCGTGCAGGGTGAGGATCGCCCCGGCATCGTGCATCGCCTGGATCGCGATACCTCGGGCCTTATGCTCGCGGCAAAAGACGACGACACCCAGCGCGCGCTTCAAAATCTTATCCGCACGCGCACGCTCGACCGTCGCTATATCACGCTCGTTCACGGGCACATCGCCATGGACGAGGGCACTATCAACACCGGTATTGCCCGATCGACGCGCGACCGTGTGAAGATGGCGGTTTCCGATGACCCCTTTGCGCGCCAGGCCATCACGACTTTCAAGGTGCTCGAGCGCTTTGATTCCACGCGTTTCGACGACGGCTACACGCTTGTCGAGTGCCACTTGTTTACCGGACGCACGCATCAGATTCGCGTGCACATGCGTCATATCAACCACGCCTGCGTGGGCGATCCGCTCTACGGTAAGTGCGATGCTCGTGCCGATCAGGGTCTGACCAGGCAATTCCTTCATTCCTGGCGCGTCGCATTCGACCATCCCGTGACGGGGGAGCGTATCGAGTGCCGTGACGAGCTGCCGTGGGACCTTGCCGCGGTTCTGGATGATCTGGCCCCGCGTTCACTTGGCCGCACTGCCGCTGGCGACGAAATCGTCCCGCAGCTCGGTCTGCTCGAAGCCTAGCCAGTATTAGGTGGTTTCTTGAACTCGGTAAGCCTGCGGTAAGATATACGGTTGTTTACGTAACGCGTTGCTGGGAGCCTGCATGCTCGCCTTTTTACAAACCAACACACCCATCGTGATCTTCAATCAGATTGTCGTCACGCTGCTCACGGTCTGCTTTCTGTACCAGGTGGTCTTCTTTGTCATTGGCGCTCTTCGTGGCGAGGTCGCGCCTCCCAAGGCCAAAAAACTCCACCGCTATGCCTTCTTTATCGCGGCACATAACGAGGAGGCCGTGATCGCCAACCTCGTTCGCTCCATCAAGGACCAGGATTATCCGTCCGAGCTCATCGAGGTCTTTGTCGTTGCCGATGCCTGCACCGACAACACGGCGCAGCTCGCGCGCGAGGCGGGCGCCGTCGTCTATGAGCGCAACGACCTGGCCCGCAAGGGTAAGAGCTGGGTCATGGACTTTGGTCTCGATCGCATTCTCAACGAGTATCCCGATACGTTTGAAGGTTACTTTATCTTCGATGCCGATAACGTCATTTCCCGTGATTACGTATCTAAGATGAACGATGCTTTTGACCAGGGCTTTCATGTGGTCACGAGTTATCGTAACTCTAAGAACTTCGGCAGCTCGTGGATCTCTGCGGCCAACGCCACGTGGTATCTGCGCGAGGCGCGCTTCCTTAACAATGCGCGTAATATCTGCAAGACTTCCTGCGCTGTATCGGGTTCGGGCTATCTCATTTCTGCCAGTGTTATCGAGGGCATGCACGGCTGGCAGTTCCACACGCTGACTGAGGACATTCAGTTCACCACGTTCTGCGCTATCCACGGCATTCGCATTGGCTATGCGCCGGCGGAGTTCTTTGACGAACAGCCCGTGACGTTTAAGGCGTCCTGGAAACAGCGCATGCGTTGGACTAAGGGCTTCTACCAGGTGTTTTTTACGTATGGTAAGCACTTGGTCAAGTCGACCTTCCGCTACCATCGCTTTGCCGCCTATGACATGTTTATGACGATTGCGCCCGGCATGCTGCTATCGTTGATCTCGATGCTCGCCAATGCGACGTTCCTCATCGTGGGCGGTCTTTCGCACGGCTTCCTGGCTACCGAAGTCGAGATGCAGGCGTGCGCCGCTTCGCTCATTATGACCTTCGCCATGATGTATCAGACCTTCTTTATCCTGGCGCTGCTTACGACCATCTTTGAGTACAAGCACATTCACTGTGCGCAAAAGTGGCGTCTGGTGACCAACCTGTTTACCTTCCCGATCTTTATGTTCAGCTATATCCCCATCACGGTGGCTGCTCTGTTCCTGAAGGTCGACTGGGTGCCGACGCAGCACGCCGTAAGCGTTACCCTCGACGAGGTCATGCAAGGCGCCAAATAACCACGATCAAAACCACCACAAAGGGACAGTACCTTTGTGGTGGTTTTTGCGTTTGAGCTGCTGCCCAAGGAGGTGTTCGATGATCTATATCCCGTTTTGGATTTGCATCTTTGCCGGCGCGTGGATTGATGCCCGTGAGCGGCGGTTTCCCAATGAGCTTGCCGGCGCGTGTGCCGTGGCGGCGTTTGCAGGCGTTTGGCTCGACAGGGGTATTAACACGGCGCTTGACCACGCCGGCCTCGCGGTCATCGTGTACCTTGCCCTTGTGCTCACCGAGTCGCACTGGCGGCGCCTTCGCCATGCCCCAGGTATCGGCATGGGAGATGCCAAGGCGCTCTTTGCCCTTTGCACCCTCGACCCTCTGGGTGGCATCGTTGCGTTTGCTACCTCGCTCCTTGCCCTTGCTGTCGCCTGCCTCATCACAAAATCGCGCTCCTTGCCATTGCTGCCGTTTTTAGTGCCGATATTTGCCATAATCGAGTTCGTGGGCTGCACGCTGTAACCGATTGCGCGTCCTTTCTAAGGAGCATGCCATGGCAATTAATCAAGAGACAGCCGCCATCAAGGCGCGCATGGATCGCATTCCCGCGGCGTTGTCGCCCGATCTGGTCGAGCGTATTGCCGCCGACCGCGTCTCGGGTGTCGTTAATCCCTATCGATGCGGTGACGACCAGGTCATCCGTCGTGTTGATCGAGCCGCAGATCAAGGCACGCTTATGCGTCCGGCCTTTATGCGCGATGCCGAAAAGATTCTCCATCTGCCCGCGTACGCCCGATACGCCGGCAAAACTCAGGTTTTCAGCTTCCGCAGCAACGATGATCTGTCGCGTCGCGGCCTGCACGTGCAACTTGTATCGCGCATCGCGCGTGATATCGGACGTGCTCTGGGGCTCAACTGCGATTTGATCGAAGCGATTGGCTTAGGCCACGACTTGGGCCACACGCCCTTTGGACATGCCGGCGAGCGATTCCTCAACGATATCTATCACGAGTGCACGGGACGTTATTTTTTCCATAACGTGCAGTCGGTCCGCGTCCTCGATGCGCTGTACGGTCGCAACGTGTCGCTTCAGACGCTCGATGGCGTGCTGTGCCACAACGGCGAGTACGAGCAGCGTGTGTTTGAGCTCTCGGACATGAGTTCCTTTGACCAGTTCGACCGAACCGTCGAAGATTGCATTGCCACAGGCTATAGCGCGATTGAGCACCTGCGCCCCATGACGCTCGAGGGCTGTGTCGTTCGCATCTCGGATATCCTTGCCTACGTGGGGCGTGATCGCCAGGATGCCATTGCGGCAGGCCTGCTGTCACCCGACGCTTTTGACGATGGTCTGGGCGGAGTATACAACAGCTGGATCCTCACGCATGCCTCCATCGATATCGTTGAACACAGCTATGGCAAGCCGCGCATTGAGATGGGCGAGGACCTGTTTGAGGAAATCCGTCGAGCTAAGCGCGAGAACTATGAGAAGATCTATAGCAAGGGCGGCATCGAAGGCGACTCCGAAGCGGGGCTGCGCGAGGCGTTCGAAAAGCTCTATGACCGTTGCCTGCAGGATATAAACGAAGGCGACGAGTCCTCCTACATCTTTAAGCACCACATTACTCGTATTGAGCAGCAGCTTTCCTACTACGATCGCACCTATGCATGGCAGGACGATAAAGATCAGACCGTAGTGGATTACATTGCCAGCATGACGGACGGCTATTTCTGCGAGCTCACAGGCAAGCTTTTCCCTGGTCTGAAGTTTCCGCACCGTACTTATATTAACGAACGGTAGTTCGTATTTATTCGGTATACTGTTCGTGGAAAACGTTTTGATTGATGCACGGGATGGCTATGGACGACCTTTTTTCTGCTTCGACGCGCGAGCGTTCCTTTAAAAATGCGCCGCTTGCGGTGCGCATGCGCCCCAATTCGCTCGACGAGTATGTGGGCCAGCAAAAGGCCGTCGGTAAGGGCTCATGGCTGCGTGCCGCGATTGAGCACGACGTGCTGTCGAGTGTGATTCTGTACGGGCCGGCCGGTACGGGCAAGACGACGCTGGCCCACATTATCGCCAACCATACCAAGAGCGAGTTTGTCGAGGTCAGCGCCGTGACGGGCACCGTAAAGGACTTGCGCCGCGTGATTGACGAGGCCAAGACGCGCCTGAATACGTACGACCGTCGCACCATTCTTTTCATCGACGAGATTCACCGTTTCTCTAAGTCGCAGCAGGATGCCCTGCTGCATGCGGTTGAGAACCGCACCGTCATTATGATTGGCGCCACGACGGAGAATCCGTACTTCGAGGTCAACTCGGCGCTGCTCTCGCGCGGTCGCGTGGTGGAGCTTGAGCATCTTAAAGACGAGGATATCGCCACGCTGATTGAGCGTGCGCTCGAGGCGCCGCAGGGTTTGAACGGCAAGTTCTCGGCCGATGAGGATACGGTTAAGACCATCTGTACCCTGGCTGCGGGCGACGCTCGTTCGGCGCTCACGACGCTCGAGCTTGCGAGCGAGATTGCCGTCACGCGCTCCGATACCGAGGGAACGCCCGCGCCGGCGGCGGGGGAGCGCTATCTCATCACTGTTGACGACGTGAAGATTGCCAATCCGCGCCGTGGCTTTTCGTACGACAAAAACGCTGACATGCACTACGACATCATCAGTGCGTTTATTAAGTCTATGCGCGGTAGCGACCCCGATGCCACGATTTATTGGCTCGCGCGCATGATTGACGCGGGGGAGGATCCTAAGTTTATCGCTCGTCGTATCATGATTCAGGCTTCTGAGGATGTTGGCAACGCCGACCCACAGGCGCTTTTGGTGGCACATGCCGCGTTTAAGTCTGCCGAGGTCATTGGCTATCCCGAGTGCCGTATTAATCTGGCTCAGGCTGCTCTCTATGTGTGCTTGGCGCCTAAATCCAACGCGTGCGAGGCTTCGATCGATGCGGCGTTGGCCGATATCCATTCAAGTGGGCTGCGCGAGGTGCCGAGTTATCTGCGCGATCGTCATCGCCCGGGCAGCGACGAATACGGTGTGTATAAGTATCCGCATGATTATCCCGAAGGCTGGGTCGATCAGCGTTATTTGCCCGAGGGGCTGGAGCGCGGTGCGTTTTGGCAGCCTGCGGGCCGTGGCTGGGAAGAGTGGCGCGTAGAGCAAAGCGAGCGCGACCGTAGCGGCAGAGCGCCCAAGTAGGTCCTTGGGACCTCGCACATTCCCTTTGGGTATCTTTCCCCTTCTTTGGGGTACCATGAACAGCGTCTGTATTTCGATTCCTTCGGGAGGCTTGTATGAGTCCCATTCAAATCGCCCTGCTGCTGCTCGCCGTTGCCGGTGTGTGGGCTGTTATCGAGCTCGCGCTCACGCTGCGCAAGACCCGCAACGTCGTTGATTCGCTCGATAAGACCGTAAGCGATCTCAATAACACCATCGCCGAGGCTCAGCCTGTGGTGGCAAAGCTCGATGGTGCTGTTGACGAGCTTGCGCCGGCGCTTGCCCAGATGGAGCCGCTGCTCAAGTCGAGCAAGACTGCCGTTGACGCCCTGACGTCCAACCTCGTTGAGGTTGAGGCGGTCGTTCGCGACATCTCTGAGGTCACGGGCACCATGGCCGAGGCAAGCAACGCTGTGTCGAGCGTGACTGATTCTGCTGCTGGCGCCGTGCAGAAGCTTTTCAATAAGGTGAAGGCTCCTGCAGCCGACGCCGATCGCAAGCTCGCCGCTGCCGCCACTGAGGCCGAGCAGCCTACCGAGCGCGTTCTGATTGGTGAGGCTGAGGACGAGGCCGTCGATGGTGCGGATGCGGCTCAGAAGCCCGCAGCCAAGCCTGCTCAGTATTACACCTATACGCCCGCCGAGACCTCCGAGGAGTCCTGCGATGAGTAGCGAAGCAACTTGCCCCATTACGCTGAGCGTTGCCGGTGATCCGCGTCTCGCGCGCCTTGTGCGCATGACGGCGGCAAATGTCGGTGCGCTGTGCTCTATGTCCGTCGATCGCATCGAGGACATCCGTATGGCTGCCGAGGAGGCCTTCATCTTTGGCTGCACGGCCGTTGATTCTGACGACATTTCGATCAAATTCGACGTCGACGAATCGCACGTGGGCATGACCTTTACCTTTGGTGACCAGGCGACTGTCGATGAGGATGATCAGGCTGCCGTGTATGCCGAGCTCATTCTGGCAAGCGTGTGCGATTCCTACGAAAAGACTGCGGCGCCCCTGACGCTTTCCCTCGACCTCAAGGCGGATATCTAATATGACCGAACGTTCCCGGAGCGGTAAGACCGCTTGGGACAAGGAGAAAACCCGCGAGCTGTTTCGTCGCTACAAAGAGACCGGTGATCCGGACGCACGTGAGCAGCTCGTCATGTCC
>DXLV01000038.1:12649-17662 GCA_019414545.1 Collinsella sp.
GTCCCATATGAACCTGGTAAGGTTTCTTGCCAACAAATTTAAGAACCGCGGCGAGCCGCTCGACGACCTCATGCAGGTCGGCTATCTGGGTTTGCTCAAGGCTATCGACCGCTTTGACCCCGAGCGCGGACTCGAGTTCACGACGTTTGCCACGCCTACCATCCTGGGCGAGATTAAGCGTCACTTCCGTGATAAGGGCTGGAGCGTGCGCGTGCCGCGCCGTTTGCAGGAGCTTTCTGCCAAGGTTAACCAAGCTACCGACAAGCTCACTAACGAGCTGCAGCGCTCGCCTAGGGTTGAAGAAATCGCTGAGTACCTGGGTGTGACCGTCGACGAGGTGCTGGAGGCCATGGAATCGTCTTCGGCCTATACCTCGGTGCCCATCGAGGCTCCTGGCGCGTCCGATTCCGATGATGCCCCCTCGATTCTCGATCGCTATGCTGATGACGACAACGAGCTCGATTTTACCGATGACCGCCTGGTGATCGAGGAGGCCATTCGCGATTTTTCTCCGCGCGAGCGTGAGGTTATCGAGCTGCGCTTTGTGAAGGGCATGACCCAGATCGAGATCGCTAAGAAGTTGGGTATCTCGCAGGTGCAGGTTTCGCGCCTGCTGCGCCGTACCCTTAAGAAGATACAGGACAAGATCGACCCCGACGGAGTGATGGTTCGTTCATGATTGAGCACCCCCAACAAACCGACCGCACGCTGCGCGATACTCGTATTCTGACGCTTCGCATTTGGGCTGTCGTCGGCTGCATTGTCATCGCAGCCGTCATCTTTAACCTTATGGGTATCCTCGCGCCGTTTATCGAGTTTCTCGCTGTCGGTTCCATCATCGCTTTTGTGATGTCGCCGATCACTAACTGGCTCGAGCATCACGGCGTCGGTCGTGGCATCGGTTCGCTCATCGCGCTGATCGTGGTTGTGGCAGTGCTCGTCGGCGTCGTCTGCATCCTGTCGCCTATTTTGCTCGGTCAGATTATGGAAGTCCTGAGCCGTCTGCCTGAGCAGCTTCGCGTTGCGGGCGGTGATCTCAACGAGATGATTTCGCACGCTAAGACGCTCAACAACACGCCGCTCAAGGAGTACTTGGACGATAATCTGTCTTCGCTGGTTACTGTGGCGTCCAAGTACGTATCGCAAATCGCCGCTGAGCTCGGTCGCGGCGTGTTCCCGCTTATTACCAACACGGCCTCGCAGCTGTTCGTAATCTTCCTAGGTTTGGTGCTTGCCTACTGGCTGGCCTGCGACTACCCCCGCATGCACCACGAGGTCTGCACCATCATTGGCCAGGAAAAGGAGACCTCGTACCGCTTTATGGTCGCGATTCTTTCGCGCTCGGTCGGCGGTTATATGCGCGGCATGGTCGTGACGTCTATCTGCGGTGGCATCCTCGCCTTTATCGGCTTTACGCTCATTGGCCATCCCTACGCGGCACTCATGGCCATCTTTACCGGCATCATGCACTTGGTCCCGGTTGTCGGTCCCTGGGTAAGCGCGGCGATCGCCACGGTGCTCGGCTTTATGTTCAGCCCCATGCTGGCGTTGTGGACGCTCGTTGTGACCATGGTGGCTCAAAACGTCACCGATAACGTCATTTCCCCCAAGGTCATGCAGAGTTCGGTGCAGGTGCATCCCATCATGAGCCTGACGGCCCTCGTTATTGGTTCGGCACTCATGGGTCCCATCGGCATGGTCATCGCCATTCCGCTGTGCGCGGCCCTCAAGGGCATTTTCGTCTACTACTTTGAGAACGAGACCGGTCGCCAGCTCGTGGCATACGACGGCGCTGTATTTAAGGGCACGCCATATCGCGATGCCGAGGGCAACCCGGTCGCCGCCTACGACGCGCTTGGAGACGATACGTTCATTTACGAGTCCGAGCTCATCGGCAACGAGACCGCGCCCGAGGCCCAGGCGATGCCCAAGCCCGAGCTCGAGAATCCCTGGATCAAGCTCTCGGGCCTGCAGCCCGATGCGACGAGCTTTTTCAAGAATCCCTTCGCCAAGGACGATGACTCCAACTCGGACGACGATACCAAAACCGGCATCGACGGCTCCATGGACGATTCCGATTCCAAATAGGCACCGCTAGCGTTTCTTGAAGTTGTAAATGACAAGAAACGCGAGCAAAGCGATTGATAAGGGGCCGGCTACATAGAAAAAGAGAACGTCAATTGCGCGTAGAGTGTAATAAGCTTTATCGCCGGACATTACTGCATACAATACGTAGCCAAATAATGGTTGGTTTGCGTACCAGCAGGAGAAAGCCAAAAGCGCTAAAAGTGCTACAACCAGAAGTGCATTCAGGACAAATCGTTTGCTTTTCATCGATCGCTCCTTCCGGGTGAATCTTATATGTAATTCTACAGTAGCCTTTTTCAAAGCATCGCATACTCCTAAATAACGTGCACTTTCGCTGTAGGGTCGGCTTTATGTCGGCCCTCTTTTTTGCACTTGCGCGGCGGGATGGTAATATCGTTACGTTTGAACTGTTTCGATGTGAAACCGAGGAGATTCCCTCTATGAGTGCTGACTACCCGTCAATGACTACGGCCGAGATCCGCTCCAAGTTCCTCAACTTCTTTGAGGAGCGCGGTCTTAAGCTCTATCCTTCTTCGTCCCTTGTTCCCGACGACCCCTCGCTGCTGCTTGCCAACGCCGGCATGAACCAGTTTAAGGAGTACTACCAGGGCAAGAAGACCATGAAGGAGATCGGCGCGATTTCCTGCCAGAAGTGCGTCCGCACCAACGACATCGACTGCATCGGCGAGGACGGCCGTCACCTGTCGTTCTTTGAGATGCTCGGTGACTTCTCCTTTGGCGGCGTCTCCAAGCAGCAGGCTTGCGCTTGGGCCTTCGAGCTCATCACCAAGGAGTTCAAGCTGCCGCTCGACCGCCTGTACTTTACCGTCTTTACCGAGGACGACGAGACTCATGACGTGTGGCGCTCTCTGGGCGTTGCCGAGGATCACATCTCCCGCCTGGGCGAGGACGACAACTTCTGGGCCGCCGGCCCCACCGGCCCCTGCGGTCCGTGCTCCGAGATCTACTTTGACATGGGCGAGGAGGTCGGCTGCGGCAGCCCCGACTGCAAGCCTGGCTGCGACTGCGACCGCTTCCTGGAGTTCTGGAACCTCGTCTTTACCCAGTACGACCGCCAGGAGGACGGCTCCATGCCGGAGCTGCCGCACCGCAACCTCGATACGGGCATGGGCTTGGAGCGCATGGCCGCTATCATGCAGCACAAGACCGCTAACTACGACGGCGACCTGATGCAGCACCTCATCAAGCTCGGTGAGGAGATTAGCGGTAAGACCTATGACGCCGACGATTACTCCGGCGCCAGCCGCTCGTTGCGCATCATCGCCGACCACTCCCGTGCCGTCGACTTTATGATCTCGGACGGCATTCTCCCCGGTAACGAGGGTCGCGAGTACGTCCTTCGCCGCCTGCTCCGCCGTGCCGTGTTCCACGGTCGCCTCCTGGGTATCGAGGGAGCCTTCCTGACCAAGTTCATCGACGAGGTCAACGCTCAGATGGGCGAGGCCTATCCCGAGCTGCTCAAGAACGTCGCGCTCGTTAAGGGTATCGTCGCCTCTGAGGAGGAGCGTTTCTCCACGACGCTCGACAACGGCCGCGTTTACCTGGACGAGGCCCTGGCCGCACTCGCCGAGGGCGCCGTGCTCCCGGGCGATGTCGCCTTTAAGCTCCACGATACTTTTGGTTTCCCCATCGACCTGACCGTCGAGATTGCCGGCACCGCCGGCCACGACGTCGACATGGACGGCTTCACCGCTTGCATGGAGGACCAGAAGGCCCGTGCTCGCGCCAATGCTAAGGGCGACGCCTGGGGCAGCTTCAACGACGTGTGGGTCGAGCTTTCGGACAAGGTCGCTGCGACTGAGTTCGACGGCTATGACAACGATGTGATCGAGGTCGCCAAGGTTGTCGCCATCGTGCGCAACGGCGAGTCTGTCGAGTCCGCTGCCGCTGGCGAGGACGCCGAGGTCGTGCTTGACCGTACCCCGTTCTATGCCGAGATGGGCGGCCAGCAGGGTGACGCCGGCGAACTTTCCGCCGAGGGCGTTGCACTGACCGTTTCCGATACTAAGAACCACAACGGCCTGTATGCTCACGTCGCGCACGTCACCGAGGGTACGTTGACCGTAGGCGCTACCGTGACCGCCACGCTCGACGCCGAGCGCCGTGGCTTCCTGCGCCGCAACCACACCGCCACGCACCTGCTCGACGCCGCCCTTAAGCACATCCTGGGCGAGCATGTGTCCCAGGCCGGCTCGCTGGTGACGCCCGAGCACCTGCGCTTTGACTTCACGCACTTCGAGGCCCTGTCCTCCGAGCAACTCAAGGCTGTCGAGGATCTGGTCAACCAGCAGATCTTCGCTTCCAAGCCGGTTGTGACCCGCGTTATGGGCATCGATGAGGCTAAGGCCGCCGGTGCTGTCGCCCTGTTTGGCGAGAAGTATGGTGACGTCGTCCGCGTCGTCTCCGTGGGTGCCGAGGACCAGCCGTTCTCCCGCGAGCTCTGCGGTGGTACGCATGCTGCCAACACTGCCGAGATCGGCCTGTTCAAGATTATCTCCGAGTCCTCCACGGGCTCGAACGTCCGCCGTATCGAGGCCGTGACCTCTAGGGGCGCACTCGACTACATGGCCGACCGCCTGGCACTTGTTGACGCCGCTGCCGCTGCGCTCAAGTGCCGTGTCGACGAGGTTCCCGCTCGTGTGGAGAACCTGCAGGCCGAGTTGCGCGAGACGTCTAACAAGCTCAAGAAGGCGCTGACCGGTGGCTCCTCCGACGCTATCTCCAGCGCCATCGAGGGTGCCGTCGAGCTCGACGGCTATAAGCTCGTCGTCGCTGAGCTCCAGGGCCTTGAGGCTGCTGACCTGCGCAACGTCTGGGATACCGTGCACCAGAAGGTCGCCGGCCCTGTCGCCTGCGTCGTTGCCAGCGTGACCGAGAAGGGCACGCCTGCGTTGCTCGCCGCCG
>DXLV01000039.1 GCA_019414545.1 Collinsella sp.
CCCTTAGCGCCGTCGATGACCATGACTGCGGCGTCGGCGGCCATAAGGGTACGGTAGGTATCCTCCGAGAAGTCCTGGTGGCCGGGGGTATCGAGGATGTTGACGCAGGCGCCATTGTAGGTGAACTGCAGCACCGAGGAGGTAACGGAGATACCGCGCTCCTTCTCGATGTCCATCCAGTCCGAGACGGCGTGCTTGGCCGAGCTCTTGCCCTTGACCGAGCCGGCAGTCTGGATGCTGCCGGTATAGAGCAGCAGTTTCTCGGTAAGCGTGGTCTTACCGGCGTCCGGGTGGCTGATGATCGCGAATGTGCGGCGCGACGAGATTTCATCCGACAGGCTTGCCATGCGGATCCTTTCTTGCATTGAGTGCATTACGTCGATGTAACCGCATTATTGTAGCCGCGAAATCCCGATCTAGGGCGCCTATCAGGACAAATTCATCAGTTGGGGCTCGGACGGTGGAATGTCAGCGGTGTTCCGCGACGGTTTTTCTCAATCTGTAACAGCTAGTCATCCAAAACGGGTCTTAGTGTTACAGATTGAGATGAATGAGTAGAGGGACGGACAGCCCCGTAATTTCCTCTTGCGTAACTGTGCATAGTGTATATATACTGTGCTTACCGGTTATATACACGTGTAGCCCAACAGCTAAGGAGCCGCTGTGGATATCATCCTATCCAATTCGAGCGATAAGCCTATCTACGAACAGATATCCTCGCAGGTCAAAGCTCAGATCCTTTCGGGCGCGCTCGCTGCGGGAGCCAAACTCCCCAGCATCCGCTCACTCGCGAGCGATCTTGGCGTGAGTGTCATCACCACCAAGCGCGCCTACGCCGACCTGGAGCAACTCGGCTTTATCTGCACCGTGCAGGGCAAGGGCTGTTTTGTCGCCGAGGGCAACCAAGAACTCTTACGCGAAAACCAGCTCTGCCATATCGAAGAGCTGCTTGCGAAAGCGGCGAGCCAAGCCGAAGCTCTGGGCGTCACGCGCGGCAAACTACACGAGATGCTCGACCTTGTAGCCCCCGAAACCATGCAGTAACCATCTGCAAGAAAGGCTATGCCATGCAAACCTTGCTAGAACTCAAAGGTGTATCGCGCCGCGTGAGCGACCGCTTTTCGCTACGCGATGTCACGCTTGCCGTAGAGCCCGGCCAGATCGTCGGCTTTGTGGGCGCAAACGGCGCCGGCAAGACAACGACCATTCGCGCCGCGCTCGGGCTTATAAAGCTCGATGCCGGCGAGGTGCACCTGTTTGGGCAGCGCTATGGCGCCGACGCGCCCGACGAGACTCAGCGCCACCTGCGCTCCCGCATCGGCCTCGTCCTGGACACGTGTCCCTTCCCCTCCACGCTCAAGGTGGGCCAGGTCGAGAGGCTCGTAGGCCCGGCATATCCCACGTGGAGCTGCGAAACGTTCGCCGGATTCATCGACCGATTTGGCCTCGATCCCAAGACGAAGGTCAGGGACCTCTCCCGCGGCATGGGCATGAAGCTGCAGCTCGCCTGCGCGCTCAGTCACCATGCCAAGCTGCTCGTTTTGGACGAAGCCACTGCGGGCCTCGATCCCATGGCGCGTGAGGAACTGCTCGATGAGCTACTCGCCTTTGTTTCCGACGGCCAGCGCAGCGTGCTGCTCTCAAGCCACATTACATCCGACCTCGATCGCGCTGCCGACCGCGTCATCTGCATCGATAACGGCTCGATCGTATTTGACCTGCCGCGCGAGAACATTACCGACCGCGCCGGCATCGCCCACTGCACCCAAGCACAGGCGTCCGAGCTCATGGCTTGCGTCGAAGGCGCCTGTGCCGCCCACCACGCCTATAGCGTGGACGTGCTCGTGCCCAACCGTCGCGATACGCTCGAGGCCTTTCCCGAGATTCCCTGCGATCGGGCAACCATTGATGACTATCTGCGCCTCATGCTGAAAGGGGCTTCGAAATGAAACGCGCCTTTATGTCTGAGCTCGCCATCGTCCGCACGCTTGTCCCGAGCATCGCGGGCGTCGGCCTGTTCATCTTCGTCGTACTGACCCTCGCCAACGCATCGGATGGCGATTCCGGTATGAGCGCCGGCGCCTGCGCGGTCAGTGTCATGTCGCCCATCGTGGTCATGAACTCGCTGGCCGGCTACGACAATCAAAACGGATGGGAGCGTTATCGGGCAACGCTGCCCATCTCGCGCAAAGACATCATCTGTGCACGCTACCTGAGCATCATTGTCTTCTCGGCCGTCATGGCGTGCGCCGCCGCGCTTCTGGGCATCGTCTCTATCCCGCTCTTCAACAGCGCGGGCATGCCCTCGACGGGACAGATCGTCTTTGAGACCACAATAGCCTCCGCCGCATCGATGCTCATCTCCCTCATGATGGTGTTTCTGGCACAGCCGCTGTTCTTCCGATTTGGACACATGGAGGCGCTGCGCTTTTCCGTCGGCCTGTTTGCCCTGCTCGGATGCCTTGCCATGGCCACGCTGAGCTCCTCCAACCCCATCGGCAACTGGCTCATGTCGATTGCCGGGGCAAACCCCGACCCTGCCGTCCTCGGCTGCCTGTGCGCAGGAATCGCCGTACTGGCCCTCGTGCTATGTGCACTTAGCTGCATCGTCAGCACCAAGGTCTACCGGGCACGCGACCTGTAGGCGAGCGCGGTATCATCGGGCATGCGCCGCAGATCTGGCGCGGTCTATTATGAGGAGGTGTCCAACCCGTGTCGTGGGTTACGGCAGCATTTGCATCGGCTTTCTTTGCCGGCATCACATCCATTTTGGCCAAATGCGGCATCAGGCACACCGACTCCGATGTTGCGACCGCCATCCGTACTTGCGTGGTGCTCGTATTTGCCTGGGCAATGGCGAGCATTTCTGGATCCATCGGAGCAATCGGCGCCATTCCCGCCAAGGCCTGGCTATTCCTCACCCTCTCGGGACTCGCCACCGGCGCCTCGTGGATCTGCTACTTTAAGGCTCTCAGTATCGGAAACGTCAACAAGGTTGTACCCGTCGACAAGATGAGCACCGTGCTCGCCGTCCTCATCGCCATTGTGCTGTTTGGTGAGACAGGCAACCTGGCGGTCAAACTCGCGGGAACCGCCGTCATCACGCTCGGCACCTTTTTGATGATCGAGAAAAAGCAGTCCGCCGGCGCAGGGCACAAGCAAGACCGAACCTGGCTCGCTTACGCCCTTGGCGCCGCCGTGTTCGCAGCACTCACCTCCGTCCTCGCCAAGATCGGCATCGAAGGTGTCGAGTCAAACCTGGCTACGGCAATCCGCACCTGCGTGGTACTGGTTATGGCATGGGCGATTGTGATTGCCAAGGGAAAGCTGGAGCATGTCGTGCGCATTGACCCGCGCGAACTCGCGTTTCTCGCGGCATCGGGCATCGCGACCGGCGCGTCATGGCTGCTGTACTACTACGCCATCGCTGCAGGCCAGGTGAGCGTCGTCGTGCAAATCGACAAACTATCGATTGTCGTATCGGTGCTGTTCGCACGCCTGGCCTTCAACGAAAAGTTGTCGCGTCGAAGCGCCATCGGCCTTTTCCTCATCGTGCTGGGCACCGCCACGCTCACGATTTGGAAGTAGCGTCGGTACCAAGCGGGATCCAGCTCGCCTAGCTCACCCGCAAATCTGTGACAAATGGCACGTCCCCGGCCCGTGCGCGACGTTCTATAATCAAAGCGTCACGGGCCTCGGCCCAATTTCGATCATCCAAGGGGATGTCTTTTTGGTCATTGTTCTTTAGGGAACGGTCAATCGCATACAAATTGAAAACGGCCGTCCAACGGCCGCGGTTTGTTGCGCCGTTCCGCCTCCGTCATCTGCCACATATGCACCTGATAGGAAAGAACAATGAACTCTACGAATACTCAATCCTTCCCAAAAGCCACCAGCTTCGACGCGGCACTTGTGCACTCTAAGATTATGGGCCCCAATCCCCTCAAACTCTGCGAAGAGCTCCTTTGCGATGCGAGCATTCCCCGCGGCGCCCGTGTCTGCGACCTTGGGTCGGGCACCGGCATTACCAGCGCCCTGCTTGCCCGCGAATACGGATTTGACACTTATGCTGTCAACCTGTGGAGCGATCCCGTCGAAAACCGCGCGTTCTTCGATTCACTCGGTATTCCCCGCAACACGATTCACCCTGTTAAGGCGGACGCCTCACAGGGGCTCCCGTTTGAGCGCGACTATTTTGATGCGGTCGTGAGCATCGACTCGTACAACTACTACGGCCGCGACCCGCACTATCTGAGCGAGCGCTTGCTCCCCTATGTCAGGCGCGGGGGCATGCTGTATTTGAGCATCCCTGGCATGGCCTGCGACTGCCACGATAATCTGCCCGAATGCCTGCTCAAATCCTGGGCACCCGAGCAGCTCGACTACATGCACGACATGGCCTGGTGGCGCGCCATGATCGAGCCGACCCCCGGCGTCGAGATTGTCTCGATGCAACCTATGCTCTGCACGGACGAAGCGTGGGAAGACTGGCTCGCCTGCGACAACGAGTACGCAGCAGGCGACCGCGCTGCCGTTGAATCCGGCGCGCTCGAATACCTCAACACCATCGCCATTGTGCTGAGGAAGCTCTAAACAATAGCCGCGCGAGGCCGTAAACAAACGGCCTCGCGCGGCTTCTTTAAAACAAGTTCTGAACAACCGTAAAGCGCAATACGCTACTTGCGCAGCGGCTTGGGCAACGGAATGCCGGCGGCGATGACGGCCGCGATGATCATGCAGACGATACCCTTGAGCGGGAAGCACATGAGCAGCAGGCCCACAACCATAACAGGCTGGCGCATAACGGCGCCCATCGTCGATGCCGTGCAGACGGCGACGCAAAAGACCGGATCTGCGCCGGTGAGGATGGCAAGGCCGTAGCCCAGGCTCACGCCCGAGAAGATAACCGGGAAGAAATGGCCGCCACGCCAGCCCATGTTGATGAGGGCGGGTGTCAGCATGGCCTTGACAAGACCGGTCGCGATGAGCACACCGGCGGGGATGGTGAGGTAGGTCTCCATAAGTACGTCGGCCTGGGTCTCACCGGCAAACATGGTATAAGGCAGAACTGTGCCGCAGATGGCGAGCGCCAGACCAGCCAGCATGGCCTTGACGACGGGGCGCTCCCCTATTGCATGGGACAGCGCCTCGCTTGCATGCTCGGAGACAAAGTACAGCCGGCCACAGACCGTACCGACGAGAGACAGGGGGATAAGCCAGGCAAGCTCCAGGTTGCCCACCTCGGCGGACTCGAACCTGGGCATGCCCATGCCGCCGCCCACAAGCTGGCCAAGCAGCAGGTAGGTGCCCAGACCGCCGGCAATCGCAATGCCGTAGACCACAGTCTTTTGCGCCTTGGGGAGCTTGATGGTGATCTCATCGGATGCGGGGTCCTCGTCGCCGTCGGCGCTACCGGCAAGCGGTGCCACAAAGCCAAAGACGGGCGCGGTAAAGAGTGCCGTCAGGGCAGCCTGAGTGCCCAGCAGCGTGAGCTCCCTAAACTCGGCGCCAAAGCGACGCATGCGGTCGCCGACCCAGCTGCACAGACCCGCGATAACACCGGTCAGGCCGGCCTCCGGTCCAATGCTTCCGCCAAACAGCAGCGGCAGCAATGCCGCAAGCGAAAGCTTGCCGAGGTTGTCGTACGGGTAGCGACCGTCTTGCTTAACCTTGGCCATCACCTGGTTGAGGTCATCGGTCTTGGTGCCCGTCATCTTTTCGTACAGACCGATCAGCAGGCCGCCCAGCAGGCAGACGAAAAACGGGTACGGCAAAAAACCGAACGGACCGCTCGCGAGCTCGGGCGAAGCGACGCCCAGCATATGAGGGATCTCGGTCCATAGATAGTCGATACCGTGCTCCATCGCAAAGAAAAACAGCCAGACCGCGGCGCCCGCAAACGCACCGGTCACGGCCACGCTAACTAAAAACAGTGCACGGTTTTTGGGTTTTGCAAGGTTATCCATCGGGACCTCCCGTGGTCAAAATCGACAAAGATACGTTTTATTGTAGAGCGAGCGTTGCCCGAACGAGCCAACCATCTGCGCCGCAAACGGCACCATTGGGAGTCATAGTGGGGCAGGCTCAAGACTTATCCGTTGATAATCGAGGCAATCTCGCACAAATCGTCGGCAAAGTAGATGCCGTGCTGGCGCCTCGGGCTCGAAAGCCCCTTATCAATCATGTGCTCGAGCAGCGCCTTGAGATCGTTGTAGTAACCGTCCAGGTTATACAGGATGCACGGAGCACTCAGGTGCCCCAACGATACCGCGGACATGACCTCGGCAATCTCCTCAAGCGTGCCCGTCCCGCCGGGAAAGGCAATGAAGGCATCACCAAGCTCGATCATCTTGGCCTTGCGCTCGGCCATGTCGCTCGTCACGATGAGGTCGTCGATACCGTCATGTTGAAACTCGGCCTCGATAAAAAAGCTCGGCTCAACACCCGTCACGTGTCCACCTGCCTCGAGTACGCTATCGGCAAGCGAACCCATCAGGCCCGATTTGGACCCGCCGTATACCAGCGCGTGGCCGTTGGAGCCAATCCAGTTGCCCAGTTCTTGCACCGCAGGCAGAAATGCTGGGTCGTTACCAACGCTGGCACCCAGGTATACCGTGATGTTCATATGCAATCCCCCTCGTCGTGACGCGCGGCACCCGTTCTAGCGTTGGCGTCGGCGATATTCACGCACACGGCGCGACAGGTCGGCGAGCTCATCGCGATCGAGCTCTTCCAGATGCTCAAGATCGTCCATGAAGTGCGCCATGGTGTCCTTTTGGCGCATCTTGATGAGCGTATTGCAGTAGTTCACCGCCACGCCCGTGAGCATGGCGATGTAGAAGATGCTGATGACGCTCAAAACGACGGTGATAGCGCGGGCAACCGGCGTTTCGGCCGGGATATCGCCAAAGCCGATCGTCGATACGGTCTCAAAGCTAAACCAGAGGCCATCGCCAAACGTAAGGGTCGCAGGGTCGGACAGCCAGACGGCCGTCGAGCACAGCAGGTAGAAGATAAGGAACAGGCCGGTGATGCGCGCAAAGCCAGCCTGGCGCAACACGTCGGCAAGCGTCCTCAACTTGTTCATCGCGACCCCTTTTCCCAGACGCCCCATCACGTTGCTCGGTATTGTCGCACATCCGGCACTTGGGGACGTTCCTTTTGTGTCGAACAGATTGGGAACGTCCCTAAGTGCCAACTCCGGCAAAGAGTGTCCCCAGCGACTAGTCGTTTAAGAACGTCCCCAATGACTACCCATCTGCCGGGTGTTAGGGTGGCTGAGCTGGTATCCTTATGCGGTATTATCTCGACTCGATGGGATTGCATGTGAAACCTTCCGCTGTCCTTCGCTTAGCTCTATATCGCGCCCTAGCCGTCGCGCTTACCGCGCTCACACTACTGAGCGCCGTCATGCCCACCCCGGCCTTTGCCGCCGACTCCGACCAGCAGGTCAAGACAGTCCGCGTTGGCTGCCTCGTTAACAACGCAGGCTTCCAGGAAGGCACACCGGGCGAGCGCCTCTCGGGATGGGGCTACGAGTACCTCCAGACCCTCTCGTACTACACCCCTGGCTGGCAGTACGAATACGTGTCCGGCACCTTCACCGAGCTCATGGACATGCTCGAGAAGGGCGAAATCGACCTCATGCCCAACATCTCGCATTCAGTAGAACGCGAGCAAAAGTTACTCTTTTCCTCAAACCCCGAGGGCACCGAGCGCTACTACATCTACGCCAAGCCCGATCGCGACGATCTGGCCAAGGGTGACCCCCAGGCACTCCAAGGCCTCACCATCGGCTGCAACTCTGGCGTTATGCAAACCTTCGTCGGCCAGCAGTGGCTCGCCAACGAAGGCGTCACCTGTACCTATAAAGAAATCGACACCGGCGGTGCCCTCTTTGCGGCACTTTCAGACGGCGAGGTCGACGCTGTCATCATGAACGACACCATTTCGTCGCCCGATGCGTCGCCCATGTTCTACGTAGGCTCGAGCGACTACTATTTTGCCGTTCCCAAAAGCCGCCCCGATCTGATGAACGACATCAACTCGGCCATGGCGGCAATCAACCGCACCAACCCGCGCTACAACGACGAAGTCAAATCCAACTACTCGGCGCAAAATAGCGGATCCGCATCACTTACCAACTCCGAACGGTCGTGGCTCAAGGCCAATAACAACACGCTTACACTTGGTTATCTCAACAACAATCTCCCCTTCTGCAACCAAGATGCAAACGGAGAAATGGAAGGGTCACTCGTCTCACTCGTTACGACGCTCCACGACAAATTTGGCATTACCGTACACACGCTCGCTTTTTCAAGCAACCAGCAAATGATGGAAGCGCTCTCAAAGGGAAATATCGACATCGCCCTACCGGCATTTCGCGACTACTGGCTTGCCGAGCAAATGGGGACCGTTCAATCGATTTCGATGGGAACGATCTCTCTTACCGCCATCCACGCCACCAGCGATCTCAACAAGGATCTCCGCAATATCTGTTGCACAGGGTTTTCCATCGTCAACCGCAGCGAATTAAAAACTATGTTTCCAAATGCAAATGTAACCGAGTATCCGTCTGCAGACGACATGCTTTCTGCCCTTAAGGACGGAAGATCAAGCTGCATCGTTGTTCCCAACGCACGGCTGGAAACCATCCGAGATAGCTACGATATCAGAGACTACGAGATACAGGAACTCTCACGCACGGCCGAACTTTCTTGCCTTATGCGACGCGGAAATCCCGAATTATTGAGTATCGTCAACAAGGGCATCATCAACGCCGGAGAATCGCTTTCTGCGAGCAATTATTCCTCTACGTCGTATAGCGCACAGGAATCAGACGCGTTCAGGTTTATATATCGTCATCGTAGTTCGATTGTCGTCATCATCGTCGGTGTACTGTTGACTGGGGTAGCGGTTCTAACCTGGGCCCTGCAGCGAGCCAGAGTAGAGCAAAACAAGGCACTCGCCGCCAATGCGGCCAAAACGGCCTTTCTCGCCCGCATGAGCCATGACATCCGCACGCCGCTCAACGGCATTCTAGGGCTCATCGAAATTGAAGAATTGCACGAAGACGATGTCGATGCCGCCCGTAAAAACCGAGCTAAGGCGCGAATCGCCGCCAACCATCTGCTCTCACTCATCAACGACATTCTAGAAATGGGCAGGATTGAAAATGGAAAGCTAACGCTTGAGCATGTCTCATTTAACCTCGAAGATCTCTGCAACGATGCAATTGTGCTGTGCAAGCTCCGCGCTTCCGATCGCAATATTACGATGCAGGATCAAAGAGCACATCCCCTCTGCAATCCACATGTAATGGGAAGCCCCACTCATGTACGTCAGATTATCATCAACCTGCTCGACAACAGCATCAAGTACAACAAAGATGGCGGAACTGTCACTTTTACATCGCAGATTAAACCGATCGATGATAGCCGAGTACTCTTTTGCTTTAACGTCTCGGACACCGGCATCGGCATGTCGCCCGAGTTTCTTAAGCACATCTACGAACCGTTTGCCCAAGAGGGCAACGATGCCCGCAGTAAATTTCAAGGAACTGGCATGGGCATGCCGATCGTCAAATCGCTCATAGACATGATGGGCGGCACGATTGAGATTTCGAGCGAGGTCGGCATGGGAAGTACGTTCAACGTCCAGATTCCGCTCGATATCGACAAGAACCCTCAGGCAAGAGAAGGCGCGGCCGAGCAGGCGATCAGCTGCTCGCTTGCCGGCATGAACGTTCTTTTGGCCGAAGACAACGAGCTCAATGCCGAAATTGCCCAGGCCCTGCTCGAAAGCGAAGGCATCGTCGTAACTCGCGCCGCCGACGGCAAAGAAGCGGTCGAACTATACACTAGTCGTCCCGCCGGCAGCTTCGATGCGATCCTGATGGACATCATGATGCCGGGTATGGATGGCTACGAGGCAACTCGCGCGATTCGTCTGAGCGAGAAGGCCGATGCAGCCGACATCCCCATCATCGCGCTCACCGCCAATGCCTTTGCCGAGGACGCCAAGGCGGCACACGATGCCGGCATGAACGCCCATCTGCCCAAACCGCTCGACTTTAACAAGCTCAAAAACATCCTCGCCCGCATCAAGAAAAACGGAACTGTTTCGCTATAGTTTGTGCCCAACTGCCATGCACAGTTAGAAAGGAAGCCGACGATGTTTAGGCCCCTGCGTCGAAAGAAACGCGCCATCACTGACGAGGAAGCACGTGAACTGCTGACCACCTGCAAGCGCGGCGTCTTTGCCGTCAACGGCGACGATGGCTACCCGTATGCCATTCCCGTCAACTACTTCTTTGACACCGAGCACGACAAGATTTATTTCCATGGCGCCAAGGCTGGCCACAAGGTCGATTCACTCAGGCGTGATGACAAAGTCTGCTTTACCGTTTACGGCAACGAGTGGTACAAGGACGATGACTGGGCTCCCTATGTTATGAGTACCGTGGTCTTTGGCCGTTGCCGTCTGGTAGATGAGGCCCCCGCGTTTATCGAGGACAAAGTCCGCCAGCTCGCGCTTAAGTATTACCCTTCCGCCGAAGAAGTCGAGGAGGAAATCGCCAAAGATATCAAGGGCGTCCAACTCTACGAGATTTCGATTGAGCATCTTTGCGGCAAGCAGATCCATGAAAAGTAAGCCCAAAAACAGGTCCTACAAATAGCAAAATGGCTCGGTTCCAACCAGTATTGGAACCGAGCCATTTGTTTATGAAGCGTCGGCGGCTATGTGCGCAAGCGCCTCAACGAGATCCTGAGAACTCACGGGTTTGCTCAGATGCGCGTTCATGCCCGCCTCGCGCGAAAGCCTACGGTCGTCGGCAAAGGCATTGGCGCTCACGGCGATAATCGGCGTGGTCGCGGCGTCCTCGCGATCGAGCGCTCGAATCTGACGCGTGGCCTCAAGGCCATCGATGCCGGGCATCATGATGTCCATCAATACCACGTCGTACTCGTGCGGCGCGCTCGCGGCAAACGTCTCGACGGCAGACTCGCCATCTTTGACATGTGTCACGACGGCACCGGCGCGGTCGAGCGTAAACTGTGCGATCTCGGCATTCAGGTCGTTATCCTCTACGAGCAAAACGCGCAGGCCCTGGAGCACGTCGCTGTCGCCTGCATCCACGCGAACTGCCTGGGGAATCTCGGAACTCTTGCACTTCTCAAACGGCAGGCAAATGGTAAACGTCGTCCCCTGCCCCAAGGCGCTCGTAAAGCTCATGGTTCCGCCCATAAGCTCGACCAACTGTTTGGCAATAGACGCGCCCAGGCCAGTTCCCGATGAAGCGCCTTCCACCTGTTGTTCCTCGCGGCTGAACGGCTCGTAGAGGTGCTGTTGAAACTCCTCGCTCATGCCAATGCCGTTATCGGCGATCGTGTATTCATAGACGGGGACACCGTCCACCGGCTCCACCTCGCGGCATGTCAGGCGAACATAGCCGCCCTGGCGGTTGTACTTGACGGCATTACCGGCAATATTGAGCAACAGGCGCTTGAGGTGCGTCACGCTCACCCGGGCATAGGGATGATCAAGAGTCCGTTGGTCGCAGATAATTGTCACCAGGCGCTCCTCGGCCTGGCGCTCCAGGATATCGCACACCTCACGATTGAGGGCCACCATATCTGTAGGCACGAGATTCAGGTCGACCTGCCCGCTCTCCAAGCGGCTCATATCGAGTGCCTCGTTCGCAAGGTCGAGCAGCAGTCCCGACGCCGTCCAGATCTTTGAGCGGCACTCAGTCTGCTTTTGCAAGTCGTCCGCGTTGGCATTGCCCACCTCGACCATACCGCGAATGCCGTTGATGGGCGTGCGCAGGTCGTGACTCATGCGACGCAGGAACTCCGTCTTTGCAGAGTTGGCAGACGAAGCTTCGCGCGCCGCTTTTGCCAGCTTGTCGCCATAGTCGCGCTCCTGCAGCAACAGGTCGGCAAAGCGTTGGCTCTCGGCGCGGCGGCGCGCCAACACAACAGTGGCTATAACACCGCCGTAGAGTGCCAACACACTGGCAACAACAGCGGCGACAACCTCAAAGTAACGCTGCGCGGGAGCATAGGTGTACACGTAAAAATCGCGCGCTTTACCAAATGTGCCCAGATACCACTCACCGCTGTCGTTAACCAATCTGACCTTACCAGCCAGGCAACGCTCCTTAATGCCGTTGACAACGATGGCATCCGTCGCAGGCAAATCGAACACGCCCGACACGGCGGGCTCAACAGCGTTGGTCGCAACGACCTTACCGTCGTTTTCGATCACGATATTGCCGCTATCGATGGTCTCATAACCATCGAGCAAGCTCTGCAACTTGAGCGTATTGCTCGCGACCGCCTTGGCGCTCTGGTGCCTCACCGCGACAACGATGCCCTCACCGTCCGGCCGGGCCACGCAGCCAATGTCTGCGACCGAATCGTCCGCAAGCGTAATGCGAGCGGTATAGGACTTAAGCGGATGGGCTGCCACCTCCAGCACAGGCGCCTCTTTGAGATTCGCAGCGAGCGACTCGTAGCCCACGTCATCCTTCGAGGACTCGGACACCAAGTTGCCCGATGCATCCGTTACGATCAGCGCTGTCACATTAAACTGGTCAGCATATTGCTCCAACGTAGCGTTATCCACCGAGCCGTCGCGCTCCATATCGCGCGCCGCCTCTCCGGCGATCTCCATAACGCGAATCAGGTTTTTGGTCGCATAGGCGCTGTTGAATGCATCGTAGGAAAGGCTCTGTGTCGCCACGTAATCGACAACGTCGGAAAAGCGCTGCTCGGCTTGGGCCGTCGTGTAACCGTAGCTCGTCATGCCGGCAGCAGCCGAGAGTGCTATCCCCAACAGGGCGGCAAGGAGCCATGCCAGGGCCGAACGGTCGCCCCGCTTCTCTGTGGTGTGGTCGGGTGCATCGATCACGACAGGCCCTCCATATTCAAAAAGGGCGAAGGGTCATCAAAATACTTTGACACCAGGCGCTCCATGGTGCCATCGGCAAGCATTTCTTGGTAGGCATGGGTGAGCTTAACGTCGATGCCGCGTGTGTCGTTGATATCGAAAGCGGTGCCCAAACCAACCTCTAGCAGCGGCTCAGACAAAATGCGATACGTCACGCCATAGTCTTTTTCGTAGGTGAGCAGCGAGGACTCATGCGCGGCGATGGCGTCGACTAGGCCCTCGACAAGCGCCGGGTTCAGGTACGAGCGGTCCGAAAAGCTGTAGAGCTCCTTAATCTGCGGAACGTTTTCATTGGTGTGATTGAGCAGAATCGATTCGGGCTTGGTGGTGGACTGGACCGCCACGACCCTACCCTCAAGATCGGCAAGCGTGTAGATATCGCTTTCGGGATCGACAGCAACCACCTGTCGGCTCGCAAGGTACGGCCCCGCCCAGCGATACTCGCCTTCGCGGCCCGTCATACTAAAGCTGCCCATGACGCAATCGAGCTCGCCGCTCGCCAGCAGCTCTTTCTTCTTTTCCCAGTCGATCAGCTGGTACTTTGGCTTGTAGCCAATGCGGCCCAAAGCCTCGGTCAAAATATCGACATCCAGGCCAACAATATCGCCGTACTCGTTGCTATACACAAACGGTGGATAGAGGTCGCTGCCAACGTTGAGCGTCTTAAGGTTGTCGTCTTTGACCTGCGAGGCGGCTGCGCCTTCTGATGCAGACGCCGCGGCCCCATCATTCAACCCGGAACAGCCAGCTATCGCCACGACAAAGGCGCCCACCACTGCAAGCGCAACAAACAACGATATGGCGGCCGAGCGACGAGGTCTTTTCATCGAGCTCCAGACGATCCTGTTTACAGACTCAAGAGCTGAATAATAGCAGACAAAACCGCGCTTGCGCTCAATGGTTACAGATGCTTTACCATACGGGGCCTTCCAGCCAATCTGGCAGACAGCCCCGCATGCAGCGCTCACTTACCGTGCATTAAAAACGTAGCGGTCCAAGCGGTCGCACGCCTCCCTTACACGCGAAAGCGGCAGCGCCAGATTCACGCGAATGTGGCAAGGTCCATGGAATGGACGGCCGTCCTGATAGCCCACGCCCACACGCGCCCCCTCGTCGAGCAGCCACTGAATATCGCAGCCATGCTCGCGGCACCACTATGGGAATGCGGACAAATGGCCGGTTAGTCCTGCGCGTCGTCGACGGCGGTTACCGTCAGCCTGGTTCCGTCAACCGTAAACGATATATCGAGCCCGGCGTAAGCCAAGTGGTACACGCGGTTTGGCTCGTGCTTGCTGCCCGCGCGGCGCGGATCTTGGCGAAGGACCTCTATCAAGCCGGAGAGCTTTGCAGGCGGGACCATATCCTGCAGCGCATGCGGAAACTCAACGTCGAGCTCTTGCCATGGCGCATCTTCAATCCAGCCGCCGGTCGCATCCGGGTGACAGTCCGCAAACGGAATGTAGGGCTTGATATCGTAGATGGGCGTGCCGTCGCGCAGATCTGCTCCCAGCACATGGATGATGGGGCCGTCGTCGGTAAGCTCGACACGATCGAGCTTGACGCAGGTAAGACCGATGGGATTGGGGCGAAACGGGCTGCGTGTGGCAAATACGCCCACGCGCTCGGCTCCACCCAAGCGCGGCGGTCGCACGGTCTTCGACCACTTGGCGTTGGTGCCGGACCTGTCCTGCGTCTTGGCATCGGCGGCGATGTCTTCCGCCGTGCCGCCGGGCGTTCCGTTTTCAAAGCGCCAGAGCAGCCACAGGTGCGAGAAGGAGTCCAAGCCCTCAACCGCCGCGTTGGAAGCATATTCCGGCTCAAAGACGATGCGCCCCTGCAGATGGGGCGCCAAAAAGCTGTTGCGCGGGATGCCGAACTTCTGCGGCAGGTCGGTATGTATGTGTGCAATAGGTTCCATGCCGGTCATTGTACGGCATGAGGGCATGGACGCTGCGTGCAATCCCCCACCACGACCGCCCTTTTTGCAACCAACGGTTGCTTGGAAGGGCGTCGGCCGCCGCGTATGCTTAAAGCCGCAAGCAGCAGAAAGGAGCTATCATGGCCTTTGCAGAAAAACTCATCGCCGTCCGTCGTGCCAACAGCCTCACCCAAGAGCAGCTTGCCGCCAAGCTCTATGTCACGCGCCAAGCCGTCAGCCGCTGGGAGCGGGGCGAGGTCACGCCGGGCATCGACATGATGAAGCTCATCGCCGCCGTGACCGGCGAGCCTCTGTTTCACCTGCTCGAAATGCCCGAGCACTATTGCCAGAGCTGCGGCATGATGCTCACGCCCGACGACTGCGGCACCGATGCCACGGGCGCCACGACCGACCATTACTGCAAGTGGTGTTACGACCACGGCAAGTACACCTATAAGACCACGATGGAGGCAATGATCGAGGATTGTGCTCCGCGGCTGGCACAAAACACCGGCATGTCGCTCGACGAAGCCGTCTCGCTCATGGGCGCCGTGCTGCCCCAACTGGAGCGCTGGCGCACCGTGCAGGAAAACGAGGAGCGCTACGGTGCCGAGGCGCGAGCGCGCTATGGCGACGAGGCGATCGACGCCGCAAACGAGGCGCTGTTGGATATGGACCCCGAAACCTGGAACGACATGAAAGAACTCGAGCGCGCAATTTTGGGCCAGCTCTCGATTGCCATGGAAGACGGCGACCCCAAGAGCACCGAGGCTCAAAAACTTGTTGCGATGCATCGTCGCTGGATTGGTCTTAACTGGGGAGGCGAGCCCCAAGACGAAGCATACCTGGGGCTCGCCCACGGCTACCTTGCCGATCAGCGCTTTGTTGACTACTACGACAAGCCCTGCGGCGCCGGGGCTACGGCGTTTCTGGCCCAGGCGATCGAGTCATCGTTGGCTCGCGCATAGACCGCGGCGACTTTGGGTATCTCAATCGAAACCTCAACCGATTGGAGACCCATGGCTACTGATCACGAGCTCGTGTTGTACGTTATGACCGGCTGCCCGTATTGCATAAAGGTCAAGCGCTTCCTGGCCGATAACGGCGTGACCATCCCCGAGCGTAATATCTCGACCGATTCCGATGCCGAGCAGACGCTCATCGCCGTCGGCGGCAAGCGCCAGGTTCCCTGCCTGTTCATTGACGGCGCGCCGCTCTACGAGTCGGGCGACATCATCGCGTGGGTGCAGGAGAACCTGCTCTAGTCCGCGCGCCGCGGTCGGCTCGCCCCGACGTCCAAGCCCATACGAACCAAACATGTACGCCAGCATCCAAGGTCGACATTTTTCGACATCTTTGGATGCTGACGTACAGCTATTTGTGGGCAGTCGTTGGGGACGTTCTTAAATGACTAGTTGTTTGAGACAGCCTTTGGATTATGGCTGTTTGAGGCCATCTGACGTCTCTGGAAAGGGCTCCTTAGAGGACCGTGTCCAAAAAATGGCAAATATGAGTACTGCTACTTGTTTAGTAACAGCGATTTTAATCATTCCAGGGATCATTCAACGCCCCAAGCGCCCACAGACGGCGTTATTTCTCCCCATATGTTCAATAAAAGAGACGCCTAATGGTATTAAATCGGTAGCGCACAGAGATGTGGTGTAAGAGGCGGGGCATGCCCCGCCTCCGCCCTTT
>DXLV01000004.1:0-38257 GCA_019414545.1 Collinsella sp.
CATGCCGGGGGCTCCCAATGTTTTTATGTCCTGCTCATATCGTCTCTGCCGGCAGTTAGGGACAGTCCCCAAGTGCCGGCACATAAGGAACGTCCCTAGGTGCCGGCTTAGCCCCGCCTTAGAAGTGACGGCGGATGGCGTCGACCATGCCCTGGGACGTGGTCTGGCCGAGCACGTCGGCTGCGGCATCGGCGTCCATAAAGATGTTCATGAGCGCCTGCAGGGCCTCGACCTGGCCGCCCGGCTCGGCGATACCCAAATTGATGACGATCTGCGCCGGCACCGGAGCGCCCATGCCAGCCATAGCGTTAAATGTCACGGGCGCGGCGGGCTTCACCACCGCGATATAGGGCTTGGCCACAAACCCCGGATCGGTATGCGGAATGGCAATGTTTGCCGCCGGCATGGCAAGACCCGTGGGATAGGCATCCTCGCGCGTGCGAACGGCATCGAGCCAACCGTCGGCAATGTAGCCGCGCGGGGCAAGCTCGCCCTCAAGCCGCGCGAACACCTCATCCGGCGTCGCACACTCCCAATCAAAAAACACCAACTCAGGCGTAAACAGCGCTTCGTTATCCGCCATGCGCTCACCTCTCTCACCTAGTCATTCAAGAACGTCCCCGATGACTACCCAAAACAAAAGGTGGCCACGCGCGCCTTGGCACCAATGACCACCTTGACCACTCAACTAAATTGTACTGTGCGCCGCTAGCCGCGGGGCGCATCAATTGCGACCTTGCCGCTCTCCAGCACGTGGACGCGGCCGTCGGCGAGCATCTGCACGACCTCGGGATACAGCACGTGCTCAATCGCGTGGATATGCTCCTCGAGCGTGTCGACGTCCCAGCCTTCCTCGACAGCCAGCGCACGCTGGGCGATGATGGGGCCGTTGTCGTAAATCTCGTTGGCAAAGTGCACGGTCACGCCGGTCACCTTGACGCCACGCGCAAACGCATCGTCAATCGCATGGGCACCGGTAAAGCTCGGCAGCAGCGCCGGATGCAGGTTGACCACGCGATTGGGGAACGCCGCCAGCAGCGGCGTGTGCACCATGCGCATATAGCCGGCCATCACCACGTACTCGCAGCCACGTTCGAGCAGCTCATGCGCGATGATCTCGTCAGCCGCGATGGGGTCGGCATAGACATCCTTGGACAGCGTGAGCGTCTGGATGCCCGCACGCTCGGCGCGCTGTAGGCCCTTGGCCGAAGGACGGCTCGACACCACGAGCTCAATCGAGGCGTTGAGCTTGCCGGCGGCGATTAGGTCGATCAGCGCCTGCAGGTTGGTACCCGAGCCGCTGATAAGCACGCCAATCTTAAGCGGCTCGGCCGTATCGGTGCCGGTCGGACGGGTGTAGGGCACAAAGCCCAGGCCCTCGGCAGCAGCCATCTGCTCGTTAGCGCTCATCGGAGTACACGACCTTACCGGAACCCTCGACGCACTCGCCCACGCGGAACGGTTTCTCGCCCAGCGCGACCAGGGCCTCGGTCACGGCAGCCTCGTCCTCGGGGGCGACGATCAGGCACAGGCCAACGCCCATGTTGAAGGTCTTGCATGCCTCGTTAGGCGCAAGCTCGGCCTGGCGCGACACGTAGGTGATGACGGGCGGAACGTCCCAACCCATCTCGGCGCCGTTGCGGGTGACCACGGCGTCGACGTCGTCGGCGAGTGCGCGGTTGAGGTTCTCGGTAATACCGCCGCCAGTGATGTGGGCGATGGCGTGCACCGGAGCGCCGCTGCGGAGCAGCTCAAGAACCGGCTTGACGTAGATGCGCGTGGGGGCCAACAGAGCGTCTGCCAGCGATGCACCGCCGAGCTCCTCGAGCGGACGGCTCAGCTCCTCGGCCTTAGCGGCGGCCTCGGGCGTGCCCGGCTTGATGCCGTCGACGCCAATGACCTTGCGCACGAGCGAGTAGCCGTTGGAGTGCACGCCGGTGGAAGGCAGGCCCAGGATCACATCGCCCGGGCGGACGTTTGCGGGATCGAGCATCTTGGGACGGTCGACGACGCCCACGGTAAAGCCGGCGAGGTCGTAATCAGCGGGGGCCATGACGCCCGGGTGCTCGGCCATCTCACCGCCCACGAGCGCGCAGCCCGCGAGCTTGCAGCCGTCGGCCACACCCTTGATGATCTTTGCCATGTGCTCGGCCTCGATGTGACCGATGGCAACGTAGTCCAGGAAGAACAGCGGCTCGGCGCCCGAAGCCAGAATATCGTTGACGCACATAGCGACCAGGTCCTGGCCAACCGTCTCGTGACGGTCCATGATCTGGGCGAGCACGAGCTTGGTGCCCACGCCGTCGGTACCGCTAATCAGGATCGGGTCTTCCATATCCTTGAGCGCGGCGGCCGAGAACAGGCCGCCAAAGCCGCCGATGCCACCGATAACCTCGGAACGGTTAGTGTCCTTGACCATCTGCTTAATCGCGTCGACGGCGCGGCCGCCCTCGGCGGTATCGACGCCGGCGTCCTCGTACGTCACATGCTTGCTGTCGCCCATCTGAGCCTTCCTCTCCCACTACCGTGGCGCCGCACGGGCGCCAAACGGTGCTCATAGTTGCGTTCATTTCGGCGCGCGCCATAACAGCACGCGCCGTCATATCAACAAAACAGCAGGTAAAACCTACCAAAATAAACCTGTCCCCATATGGCAGGTTTTATGCCTCGCCGTGCTCCTCTTCCCAGCTGCGGTCGTCGTATTTCTCGATCACGACGTCGTCGTCAAAGTGCAGCGGCTTGTCCAGGTTGCGGGGCTTAAAGCCCTCCATAAACTTGTCGCGGCCAAAGCTCTCGGGAATCGCCACGGGGTAGCGGCCGGTAAAGCACGCATCGCAGTAACCGCCCTTGGGCATGACCTTAAGCAGGCCCTCGACCGAAAGGAAGGCCAGCGAATCGGCGCCGATATACTCGCAAATCTCGTCGACCGTCTTGTTGGCGCTGATAAGCTGCGACTGCACGTCGGTATCGATACCGTAGAAGCACGGCCAGATGACCTCGGGCGAGTTGATGCGGATATGAATCTCCTTGGCGCCGGCGTTGCGCAGCATCTTGACGAGCTGCACCATGGTGGTGCCGCGCACGATGGAGTCGTCGATGACGACCAGGCGCTTGCCCTCGATGTTGTCGCGCAGCGGGTTGAGTTTCATACGCACGCCCATGGCGCGCAACTCCTGCGTAGGCTCGATAAACGTACGGCCCACGTAGCGGTTCTTGATAAGGCCCTCGCCAAAGGGAATACCGCTCTCGTGCGAATACCCCTCCGCAGGCGGCAGGCCGGAGTCGGGCACGCCGATGACCAGGTCGGCCTCGACAGGCTCCTCATGTGCCAGCTGACGACCCATGTCGTAACGGCAGGCATAGACGCTCTTGCCGTTCATGATGGAGTCGGGGCGGGCAAAGTAGACCTGCTCAAAGATGCAGTTGGCGGGCTCTTCGGCTGCAGGCACGCCCTGCTCGGATACCAGGCCCTCGGCGCTGATGCGCAAGATCTCGCCGGGACGGACGTCACGGACGTACTCGGCACCCACGATGTCGAGTGCGCAGGTCTCGGAAGCAACGACCCAGCCGCCGGCGCGCGTGACACGGACGGCGGAGTCGACCGTCGCGGCGCCGTCCTGCGACGGCAGCTGCGAAACGGCTGCGGCATCGGCCTGGTCCAGACCCTCGTCCACCAGCTTGCCCAGCACGAGCGGGCGAATGCCGTGTGGATCGCGGAATGCGTAGAGCGCCTGCTCGTTGATGAGCGTCATGGCGTAGCCGCCGCGCACGAGCTCCATGGTCTTGCGAATACCCTCGCGCAGGTGGCCCGTACGCTGGGTAAAGTAGCCGATAAGCTTGGTCGCGACCTCGGAATCCGAATTGGAGAGGAACGGCACGCCCAGCTCGATCAGCTGACGGCGCAGCTCGTCGGTGTTGACGAGGGTGCCGTTGTGCGCGAGCGCGATAATGACGCTATTGATGGTAGAGAGGTGCGGCTGCGAGGCTTCCCAGCTCTTGGCACCGGCAGTGCCGTAGCGCACATGACCCACGGCCAGCTGGCCGGAGAGCGTCGACAGGTCGGCGTTGGAGAACACGCGGTCGAGCAGGCCCAGATCTTTGCGGACCATAACCGTGCCGCCGTCACCCACGGCGATTCCAGCCGATTCCTGGCCACGGTGCTGCAGCGCACGCAGGCCAAAGTACGTCAGTCGAGCCACGTCGCGATCGGGCGCCCATACGCCGAAAATGCCACATTCCTCATGCAGCTGGTCGGAGTCCGGATCATACGTCGACATGGTGTTCACCTGTCCCGCGGCACGCTCGGCCGCGCGGATGGTTTCTTGAGACATGGTATCCCCTCAGAGCCTCGTATTTTTGGCGTTACCTGCCCTATTATACGCACGGCAAGACAAGCACTCCCGCGCATGAACAGCGCTTTTTAAAAGCCCACCGAGCTAATAATCAGTTTTGTTGCCAAACATTTTATCGGTCTGTCCAGTGCAAGCGCCCGCCCCCCCCAGATGGCCGCCGCGTCCACCGTTGGGGATTACAAAGTTGCAATTGGGACGTTCGTCCTGTCTTTTGGCAGGTCGGCGGCGTATCCTTATAACCTACAACAAAGCGAGAAAGGTTCTGTATGGATCGAAACGAACTCGACCCCAGCGTCCCCAGCGCCACGGAGGTCAAGAAGATCCCCCTCATCATTAAGGTGTACGCCGTCCTGTGCATCCTGTCCGGCGTGGGCACGCTCCCTTCGGTCGGCGCCTTTATGTGGCAGGTCATCACCGCGCTCATCAACGGCAACGCCGCCGCCAAGCTCGGCGACAACACGCTCGTCGCGGTCGGCCTTATCGTCGCCGGCATCATGCTCTCTGCGGCAAGCGCCGTCATCCTGATCATCTTTGGCCTGGACCTTATCAAAAACCAGCGCCGCAACGCCGCTCGCCTGTCCTATATCCTTATCGCGTTTACCGTCGTCGAGCTTTTGGTTGACGTGATGCTCCAGGGCATCGGGCCCTTCTTGCTTCGCCCTGCCATCCAGCTCGGCATCCTCGTCGCGCTTTCGGCCACCGTCGACCCCACGCTGCGCCAGGAGCGCGAGCTGCAGCGCCGCCTGCAGGAGATGCTCGATCGCGACGCCGCCGCCGAGGGCATGCTCGGGCGCGATGAAACCGGCGAAGGCTACATCAAGCTCAACTACTTCAACCTGTTCTGGGTATTCTTTGTCTGCTGCATACTCGGCCTGATCGCCGAGGACATCTGGCACATGACGGTCGTCGACCCGGGCGTCTACCAGAACCGCGCCGGCATGCTGTTTGGCCCCTTCAGCCCTATCTACGGATTTGGCGCCGTGCTCATGACCATGGTGCTCAACCGCTTCTACAAAAAGAACCCCATCATTATCTTTTTGGTGAGCGCACTGCTCGGTGCAAGCTTTGAGGTGTTCGTGGGCTGGTTTATGCAGACCTCGTTTGGCGTGGTCTCGTGGAGCTACTCGCATATGAAGCTCTTTGGCATGCCCGATCCGCTCGCCGTCCTTACCGGCGGACGTACCTGCACAGGCTTCGCCTGCCTGTGGGGTCTGGGTGGCCTCATCTGGATCAAGCTGCTGCTGCCGAGGCTGCTCAAGCTCATCAACATGATTCCGTGGAAGAGCCGCTACTCGGCTACTGTCATCTTCACCATCATTATGCTGGTCGATGGCGTTATGACGCTGCAGTCGCTCGATTATCGGTATCAGCGCGTCAACGGCACGGAACCGGATATTCCCGTTGCGCAGTTCTACGGCAAGTACTTCGATAATGACTTTATGGAGAATCGCTTCCAGAGCATGACCATGAGCCCCAAGGATGCGACGCGCGTGTAGCACCCACCGCGCCCAAAACGCAAAACGCCCGCCGGTATCACACGTACCGGCGGGCGTTTTTATAAACGAGCCTTCTATCGACGCAAGCCTCTACGCCTCGCGCTCGACCTCACTCACGCATTCGTTCTTGATGGTGCCAACGAGCGCCTGCAGCGCATCGACCACGTGCGGGCGAATGTCCCCGCCGATGAGCACGAGCATGATGTCGTCACCTACGGCAAGCTCGCCGCTTGCCAGCCACACGCGCACATAGCCGATACCCGGCATCGCGCGCGTGGCCTCGATAGCAGCCTGCACCTTCTGAGCATCGAAACCGAACACCATGCCGCCCACCTTGTGGCCTGGCGCCACGCCATCGGTCTCGACACCGCGCGCCTCGGACTTGGGAGTCGCGCGCACCACACCGTTATGTGTCAGATACATACCGCACGCAGGTGCCGACGAATCGGCCTTGGCCTCGCGAAGCCAAGCATCAATCGAGGGCATCGTTTTGCCGTTCTCAAGCATCATTTCTCCCTTACCGTCATCGAGTAGCCAATTTGGAACGGGGCTTTTTAGCTACTCTCGAACAACTTATTCCTCGACCGGTGTGAGCACCATGACGGCACGCGTGTTGCTCAGCGATAACGAACGACAGGTCACAAGCGTTACGACCTTGGTTGCCGAAGCAGCACGATCGGTGGCATCGCTCGCCACGGCAGAGGCACCGTCGAGCATCTCGGACAGGTAATTCTTCAGTCCGTCATCGCCCTCAAAATTGGGCGTGCGCGCCTTGGCATACGTGTCCTCGACCACCTTGGTCGCCAGTGGTCGCAGCTTATACGTAGCATCCCGTGTGATGTAATACACAAACTCGATGCTATCGAACGTCGCCTGGTCGGTGGTGTCCGAAATCACATTGAACATCGATCCGTCGTTCATATGGTGGCCGTAAATCGTGGTCTGCTGGTCGACCATTCCCGGCGCGGTGTCATCACTATCCAAGAAAATGGCACCGGACGCGTTAGATGTACCGTCAAACAGCGTGTTGAGGTATTTGGAGTTGTTGTTGGTCTGTACCACGGGATAGTTGATGTTGGTTCCCGGCACGTAAATCCAACCCACAATCTCGGGGTTCGTCTGAGCAAGCGCATCAAAGTCGATAATCGGCACGCCGCTGGCGTCCTTATCGCTTACATATTGCTTCTCGATTTTCTGATACGAATCGCTCGCCTGCTTATAGCCAATCTGGGCATTAATAAAAATAGCGGCGGCGGCGACAATCAGACCGATACCGATGATGATGAGCAGAATGGGAATAATGGAGCGGCGCTTTTTGCGCGGCGGCTCGGTGCAATCCGACGGCGCGGCATGCGATGAAGACCGGGGCGGCTTCTTAGCGGAGCTATAAGACGAAGGACGATATGCGGCCGGCGCGTCCTGTCGACGATGCGTCGCCGGTGTCACGGGGCGCGGCGCGCGCGGCTGCTGAGGAGAGGATGTCCGACCCTGCTGTGCCGCACGGGCAGCACCCGGCTTCGACGGATCGGGAATCTGAGAAGCCTTGAATCGTTTTCCCTGATAATCGGACATGGCTCTCCTTATACTGCGGTGAAACGGCGGAACGCTTAGGCGTCAGCCATCTCCTGCTTCATCTTCTCGATAACCTTGCGGTACTCGGGGTCGCAAGCACCCAGAATCTGTGTGGCATAGATGGCGGCGTTCTTGGCGCCGTTGATGGCAACGCAGGCCACGGGCACGCCCGAAGGCATCTGCACCATCGACAGCAGCGAATCCATGCCGCCCAGGTCACTCGTCTTCATAGGCACGCCGATAACCGGCAGCGGCGTAAAGGCAGCCACGACACCACCCAAGTGGGCGGCCTTGCCGGCGGCGGCGATAATCACTTTGATACCGCGATCGGCGGCAGTCGAGGCCCACTCGTGGACCTTCGCCGGCGTGCGGTGTGCGCTCGCAATGACGAGCTCATAGGGCACACCGAGCGCCTCGAGCTCGGCGGTGCAGCCTTCCATAACACCCAGATCGGACTTGGAGCCCATGATGATCCCGACAACCGGCTTTTGATCTGCCATAAACAAATACCTCCTGTTGAGAGCGGTGACGCGGCGAATCCGCGACCCTTAACTGCAAATAATTCAAGTATAGCCGCCGATGCTGATGTGTTCGGCGGGAGACGGAACGCTTTGCGAGATTAAGGCCGAAGGGTCGGAGCTTTCCGCCTACATTCAAAAAGCGTGCCCACCGTCCTTGGGTGGGACGGCGGGCACGCTTGCTTAGCTGTTGCTGGGGCTACTTAGCCTTGCTGCGACGATGGAAGAAAGCGCCGATTGCGGCGATGATGGCGCCAAGACCACCGACGGTCGCGACGGTCGCCGCCGTCTGGTCTCCGGTATTGGGAATCGCCGAGCCGTTCTTCTTGCTGCCCTGGGCCTTGTCGCCTGCGGGCTTGCCCGCCTGGTTGCCGCCGTTCGAGCCATTGCCGGAACCCTGGTTGCCCGAGCCGCCCTGGTTGCCGGAATCGGCATCCTTGAGGCTCTCAATGGCCAGCTTGAGCTGGCCATAGGCCGCCTGGATCTGGGTGTCGGAAGCATTCTCATCACCCAAGACGTCCTCGGCGTAGGTAATGGCATCCGTCAGGGCCTTGACAGACTCGGCCGTCTTGCCCCTGGTGTCAGTCTCCTTCGCCTGCTTGACCAGGGCCTTGAGCTGCTTCTTAGTCGGATTCTCGACCGGGGCCACCGGGGTCTTCTCGAGCGCGCCGCGGGCGCTCTCGAGCGCTCTGAGCGCCTGGTCGACCTCGTCCTGCGTGGCGTTCTCGTCGCTCAAGATGGCGCGGGCGCTCGCCAGGGCGTTCTCGAGCGCCGTCCAGGAGGCCTCGGTGTAGTCACCGGCCTTGAGGTCGCCGGCAGCAACCTCGGCATCAACCTTTTCGATCGCGGTAGCGAGATCATCCTTCGCCACCGGATCGAGGACGGCCGTACCGTAGAACTTGAGCTCTGCCATGCTGCAGTAGGCATCAACGTCGCCTCCGCCGGCGTGAATCACCTTGACGGTCACGTAGCGACCGCGCGCGGCGCCAAAGCTCATCTGTTTCCAGTCGCCACGGTCGGTGAGCACGCGGCCGTCGTTGTCGAAGGCGAACGTACCCATCGACGCGGCGGTGCCCATCTCATAACCGTCGGCAGTGTCGGAGACCAGTATCTCGGCCTCGAAGATATCGCCGTTAGTGCCGCCGTCCTGGCGCGGCAGGAATGTAACGTCGGTGAGATCGTAGTCGCGGCCCAGGTCGACACTCAGATACTGGGGCATACCGGTCCCATGGGCCCAGTCGCTGTGCCAAAGCGTCCGCTCGTCGCCGTCGAGAGCGTTGACGGCGTTGCTGCCCTCGTAGTCGGCCTCACTCGAGAAGCGGGCCACCTTGACGTTCTTGCGGTTCTCGGGCGTGTTGATGAGAATCTTCTCATCGACAGGGCGCATCTTGAGGCCGTCGATTGCCTTCTCGATCTTGACTGTGGCGTCTGCGACATCCTTCTTGCTATAGCTGCCTTGGCCGCCGTCGAGGAGCTTCTGAGCCGCCTCGACCGCAGTGGTGAGAGCTGCATAGGAATCCTTAGTGTAGACGGACTCGCTGTAGCCCGCGGCCTTGGAAAGCGCTGCCACGAGCGCAGAGGTATCGACACCAGCCTTGACCTCGACCTCATAGGATGCGGTCTTGGAGGGGTCGAGTACCGACGCCACCGTGATCGTTGCCTTGCCGGCCTTGTTGGCACGCAGGTAGTAACTCACGCTATCGCCAGCCTGAACAGCGGAGACGCTTACCACAGAGGGGTCGGAGCTCTCGACCGTCACATAGGGGTAGCCGGCGCTCTCAGGCGTGGCCTTGGCGTCGACGAGCGTAACGTCGCCTTCAAAGAACTCGGTCTGGTTCTTGCCTAGCTCGACACCCTCGATGGCCTCGACACCCTGCGTGTAGTTGAAGTTGACCTCACGCAGTGTGAGCATCTGGTCACCCGATGCCTCAAGCGGCGTGACCTCGACCTTGGTCGCCTTCTTGCCCTTGTTCTCGGCAGAGAAGCCAAAGGCGTAGCGAGCCCGGAAGGAATCGTACTCCCCGCCCGCGAACTCTTGGGTCGAGCCATCCTCGAACGTCACGACGGCCTTGATCTTCTGCACGGTTCCGTTGCCACCGTTGCGGTTAACGACCTCGACGCTATCGAGTTTCGATGGCGTCTTAAATGCGAATGTCATCGTGGTGGGAAGCTTCACGTAACTCGGAAGCTTACCCTCGCTGTCCCAGTTGGCGTTCCAGTTCCATAGGAACTCAAAGCCGTTGTCGCCCTCGTTATTATCGAACAGCGCGTTATAGCTCTTCTGCTGGATAAGTTTCTCGACGTTGGTCCCGTCGTCGGTCGTGAGCTCATCGTTGGTCATCGTGATGTTGAAGGCGTCCTGACCGTACTCGGCGACCGTTGGCTGAGGAACATCCGGCATCGTCACCGTGCCGTCGCTCGCAAACTCAAGTGCGTCGCATGCCGGACCGATGAGCCAAGATGTCGAGGGCAGTTCGACCTTGCCGGCGGTCTTGGCCTTGAGCTTGAAACTCGCCACCGCGCCGGTACCGTTGTAGAGCTTGCCATCGCCGCGGTTGGCAAAGGCGAGATTGATAGTCTGCGTTCTGTCCGCGAACTGGACCTTCTCGCGAGACAGGTTCTCCATGCCGGCAGTCGAGCCGTCCTGCGCGATGCTCTCGGACACAAACTCGAACTGGTCGCTCTTGAAGTTGACGAGAGCGCCCAGGGCGTTGACGTTCTTGGCGTCGGCCGCATAGACATCAACGGTGATCTCATCACCGGCCTCGACCTCGGTCTTGCTCGGAATCACCGCGAGCGAACCTGCGACCTTTCCCTTTTGTTTAGTGCCGCCGTCAAGACCCGCCATGGTGAACGAGTAATCGTAGACGTCGTAAACGCCGTTATCGTTGAGGTCGGCGAAGTGGTCGCGGATCTGCGAACCGAACGTCGGGGTATCGGGCTCGCGATTCTCGAGGCCCAGATAGTTCTTCATGTTGGAGTAGTCTCCGTCGGAGATCGTGGCCTTGTTGAGGTTGGAGCCCACGGCGAAGCCATCCGTGCCGTCGGTCTTGTAGATGGCAATCTCGGACGCGGAGAAGAAATTACCGACCGAGGCGAGCGGTGTCATGCGCACGTAACGGGCGGCCACGGTGCCGTCAAACGCTACCGTCTTACAATCAGCGGAACGTGCCCAATCGACCTCCTGGCTCGTCCAGTGGACGCCATCGAGACTCGTCTCAACACGCATCTTGGTCACAGTGCCGTTGCCGGCGTCATCGCGCGGATAGTACTCGAGCTTATCGAGCTTGTAAGCGCGTCCATAGTCAACGGTAAGCGCCTTGCCCAGATCGTTGCCACCGGAGTGGAAACCGCCGTCGCCCGACTGGAACTCATGGTCGAAGGCGAGCTCGGCCTTATGGCTGCCGTAAAGTGAGCCCTCCCAGGTGATTTGCTCGGCGTCGGGGACGTTCCGCCACGGATCGAGTGCGGAGTTCGCCTCGAGCACATCGCTCCAGGCGGAGTAGCCCTCGGCGTTGCGCGAACGAATCTGGTAGGTGTGCTTGCTATTGTAGGCGAGGTCGGTGTGCGTGAACTCGGCCGCATCACCCACGGCGAACACGGTGCCGTCGACCTTAAGGTCGTAGGAGGTAGCACCATCGACCTTTCCCCAGGTGAGCTTGATGCTCGTTGGGGTCGTGACGTCCTCGGGGGCAGCAAGGTTCGTGGGTGCGGAGAGGCTCTCGTTGAGGCGATCGGCTGTGAGCGTGGCGTCGGCGTTCACGAAACCGCCCAGCTCGAGCGTCTGCGCCGCCGCAGCAACATCGGTCTTCGCGAACTTGACGTAGACCTTGGGGTTCGTGGTGATCTTGGTGTTGTTAAAGCTCTCGCCCCGCTCGGCCTCGGTGCCGTCCACATCGCTGCCGTAGTGGTTGAGGTTAGGGGTCTCGCTGTAGAAGTAGACCGCCTGGCCGGCCTCGGGGGTCGCGGTGTCAAAGGTCTCCTGCGAGTCGACCTCAACCACGTTGAGCGCGGATCCGCCGTTCTTGGCGACGACGCTCATGGGCTTGGCGGACACGTTGGCCACGAAGGTCGTGGTGCGATTGGAGTCGTAGCCGTTGTAGCCACCCTGCGAGGCTTCGGCGGTAAAGGTCGCGGTGCCGCCTGCGGCCTTGGATCTGTAGACGGTGCTCACATGCTCACCGTAGGAGATATTGTCGATCGTACCGTAGGAATCGTCCTCAGTCGTGTTGTTCTCGATGGAGGAGCCGTCGTCCTCGTACTGCGTAAAGGTGCCGTCGCGCTCGGTGGCGAAGAACTCGACGATACGCTGGCTGCGGTCGGTACCCTTGGTGTTGGTGTCGCTCACGGCCTCGGGGTTGTTGTTCTCGGCGTACATCGGCACGATAGCGTTGGCCTTCACAAACAGCGGCAGCTTCCAAAGCGGAGCCTCGTAGTTGTTGAGAACCTGGCCGCCGCGATGCTGCTTACCCGAGAAGTAATCGATCCAGATGGTGGGATTCTCGTCGGTGCCGTAGTTGGGGAGGTAAATCCCATTGCGAATGTCGTTGCCGTTCTCGTCTGCCTGGGTATCCTGATACACCGGTGCCACTAGGAAGTTCTCACCGAACATATACTGGTACTGCGTCGAGGTGCTTGCGGCGTACTCGGAGTTATCGGAAAGCAGCATGGCGCGGACCATGGGCAGGCCGGCATCGCCGTTACCCGTGTCGATGTTGGCCGCCGAGGCCGCGCTCGTGTAGATATAGGGCATGAGCTGCGCCTTGAGCTTGAGGTAGAAGCGCGAGATGCCTGTGTAGGGATCGCCGTGCGTCATGGGCGATTTACGGTAGGTGCCCCAACCGTCCATGTCAAGCATAGAGGGCGTGAACGTCTTCCACTGGTAGTCACGCGCAGAGATGATGGGGTCGCCGCCAAAGATGCCATCCATGTCGGAGCCGATGTTGGGGTTGCCCGAAAGACTCTGACCGATATACGTGGGGATATGGAAGCGAATGTACTCCCAGTTACCGCCATACTGGTCTCCGGTCCAAATGCCACCAAAGCGCTGCGTGCCGGCCCAACCATCGAGCGTGATGATGTTGGGGCGCTTGTTAGCGCCGGTCGTCACCGTGTCATAAGCTGTCTTGATGCCATTGAGACCAAAGGAGTAGCCAGATCCAACCCAGGCAACGTCGGTCTTAAGGGTAGTGATGCCTCCCGTCTTGACCTCGGCGTCGAAGTCGCGAAGCAGATGCCACGGGGTCTCAGGGTTGCTGTCGGGCTCAAGGTTGGACTGGGTCCACAAGCCCGTGCTCACACCCTTGGAGTTGGCATACTCGGTGAACTTCTTAAGGTTGTCGACATTGGCACGCACAGCGTTAAGGCGGTCGGCCGAGCTCGCTCCGTCGGAGTTGACGCCGCCGGTCTTGTAGTAACCGTTCTGGCCATAGCCGGCGCCGTAGCCGTCGTTCGGCAGGAACCAGCCGAGCGGCATGTCGTTGTCCTCGTAGTCATCGATAACCTGCCGAGCAGAGAACTGGCGGTCGAAATCGGTCGCTTTCATGTTCTCGGTATCAACCGTAGGGCCCTCACCGTTGAGCGTCTCGGCCGCAAGTGTGCCGTCGAGCTTGTAGCCCGTCGACATGCCAGACTCGTACTTAACGTCGCCCTTCTCGCTCGAGGACTTGCTGCCCTTGGTCTCCCACTTCTTTTGACCCGAGGTCGTTGACCAGCCATCACGGTTATAGGCATTAAGATGACCAAGGTAGAACCCGTACTCGGGCAGCAGTACCGGGTTACCGGTCACCTTGTAGTAGTCCTGCAGCATCTCGGTTGCCACGTTCGAAGCGCCCTCGTTGGTCGCCACGAAGTAGTAGGCATCAAACTCATTCTCGCTGTGCAAAGTCGTGACCGTCGATGAGTCCGTGGAACCGAAGTCGTAGGAACCCTCTGCAAACGTGTTTCGGAGCACGCCGTAGCCGTCACTCGTCCAATAAAACGGGTTGGGCGAGGCAACGCCGCCATCGGTCCAGTTGTTCGTGTTGGAGATGGCGATCGTCTGGTTGGTGTGCAGGAAGCGTCCGTTCTGGGTGCCGCCGCCAAAGAAGTTCTCGGACTTCTCCTTGGCGAGCGTCTGGACGGTACCCTTCTTATCAAGGTCGAGGGACGCGGACTCGGAAACCACGACACGGTCGCCTGACTTGATACTCATCTTGCCAGTCGCCTTGTCCAGGATCACGGTCGCCTTTCCGCCGGTGATCTCGATAGTGTCGCCCTTGTCGGCAACCGTCGCACTCGGCTTGCTGTAGGTGTCCGAGGTATCGGGCTGAGCCTGGATTTTAGCCGTGTGGGACTTACTGCGCGGTGTGGCGTAATCGGAAAACTCACCCTTGGGGTCGACGTTATAACGGAAAATACCGTCCTCGAGGAACGTAATACGGCCCTTGATGCCGTCAGCGAAATCGATGTCGACGACATTCGAGGCAGACTGGGACACGGTCGCTGAGTCGACGCCCTTGAGTGGCGTGGCAATCGCCTGCTGGGGATTGGCAAACACGAGCGTCGCTGCAGTGGCAACGAGGACCGCGCTTCCCTTCACCCACCGTTTCGTAAAAATGGAATTCCTGCGCACCTGGTCTCCTTTCTTCCGAGATGCTGAGGTGCCGAGGACGCCCCCCGGCAGCATGGGAAAACGTATCAAACGGGGATGTTCGGTACATTCCGCACAATGGGGCCACCCGTTACCAAGGGGCCAACTGGTAGTAACCAGATAGCCACCTACTAGGTCATATCAATATATGGGAGCACTTGCGCAACCAAGTTCGGAAGTCCACCAGCGGCAGTAAAATGAGCGTCAACGGCAATGTGGGCTTAATAAGCCATACCAATTGGTTCTTCAGTCAAATACCAATCTAGCAAAAATGTACTGTTTATCTGGTATTACACAGACCATACCTTTCCCTCGGGAACTGGGCTTCGCGAAGTTTCCCGAGGGAAAGGCTCAGCCGCCACCCTGCGACCTACCGGGGATTGCCATGACGTACGTTGGCTGATTTGGTTTGGATAAAAAGGTTGACGGAGAGTGATGGGCAGTTAGTTCAGATACGTATAATCTTGCCGTGGCCTTGGGCACGAAATTGCCGCTTGGAAGCCGACGCGGACCCAGTATTGGGCCGTTCCCGGCTTGGCTGAGCATCTTGATCGATTCAGATTGCCAAAAGTAGGCCGAATGAGTCCAAATCGATCTTCTCCTACTCTCTAGAAAATACGAATTTGAACTAACTGTCCAGAGGCGTCCTCGGCCAACAGCAAAAAAGCCTCCATACAAAGTGTGGGCCCTGCCGCTCGAACGAACGGCAGGGCCCACACTCATTTTCTATTCAGCCCTAGTCATCGCGCAAGGCCCCTTCGGCAGCACACGGTGCTACCGAGTCACCGCAGGCCGGGACGGGAGGGGGTCCTTTCTCTCGGAAAACTTCGCGAAGCCCAGTTTCCGAGAGAAAGTGTCCCCCTCCCGCCCCGGCCGGACAGTCCACGCTACACCGTGTGCTGCGGCAGGTCCTGCAGGGCGATGACGTCCATGCCCATGTCGTTGGCGCTGCCGTGACCTTGCTGGTCCTCGCGCACGGCCTCGATGGCGCTCACGTACGTGTTGGCCGCAGACATCGCGGTCACGCAGGTCACGCCGCGGCGCACGGCCTCGGTGCGCAGCAGGTAGCCATCGCCGCGCGAACCCGGGCCGTACGGTGTGTTGATGATCACCGCAATCTTGCCGTCGGCGATGAGGTCGCCGATGTTGGGACGCTCGCCGTCGTGCGGGCCGCTGATCTTCTCCACGACCTCGCACGTCACGTTGCCGCCGCGCAGCACGCGCGCCGTACCCTCGGTGGAGCAGATGTCAAAGCCCAGGTAGCGCAGGATACGAGCGACCGAAAGGATATGACGCTTGTCGCGGTCGCACACACTGATGAACACCTTGCCGCAGCTCGGGTCGGGCAGCTTGTAGTCAATCGCCAGCTGCGTCTTGGCATACGCCTCGGGATAGCTCTTGGCGATACCCATGACCTCGCCCGTCGACTTCATCTCGGGACCCAAGATAACGTCGGCTCCCGGGAAACGACCCCAGGGCATAACGGCTTCCTTCATGCAAAACCAGTCCAACTGACGCTCGTCGCTCGGCAAGCCCAGGCTCGCGATGGAATCGCCCGCCATGATGCGCGCCGCACACTTGGCCAGCGGCACGCCGGTAGCCTTGGAGATAAACGGCACGGTACGGCTTGCGCGCGGGTTGGCCTCGATCACGTAGACGGTCTCGCCCTTAATGGCGTACTGCACGTTGACCAGGCCGCGGACTCCCAGCGCCATCGCGATGCGGCGCGTGGTCTCGCGGAGCTTCGCCTGCAGGCTCTCGCTAAAGCTAAACGGCGGAATGCACGTCGCGGAGTCGCCGGAGTGAATACCGGCCTCCTCGATATGCTCCAAGATACCGCCGATGTAGACCTCTTCGCCATCGCACAGGGCGTCGACATCGGACTCGATCGCTCCCTCCAGGAAGCGATCGAGGTACACCGGGTAGTCGGGGCTAATGCGCGCAGCCTCGGCCATGTAATCGCGCAGAAGCTCGGCATCGTAGGCGATCATCATGCCGCGACCGCCCAGCACATAGCTCGGACGTACCAGCAGCGGGTAGCCAATGTGCGCGGCAACGGCTTCGGCCTCCTCAAACGAGGTGGCCTGGCCCGCCGGCGGGTACATAATGCCCAGCTTGTCGAGCAGGGCGGCAAAACGCTCGCGATCCTCGGCAAAATCGATGGCGTCGGGCTTGGTACCCATGATGTTCACGCCGCTCTCCTCGAGCATGCGTGCCAGCTTAAGCGGGGTCTGGCCGCCGAGCGTCACCACGACGCCGTCGGGACGCTCAACATCGATAACGTCCATGACGTCCTCGTAGGTGAGCGGCTCAAAGTACAGGCGGTCGGACGTGTCATAGTCGGTCGAAACGGTCTCGGGGTTGCAATTGACCATGATGGTCTCAAAGCCGCGGGCAGCCAGCGCATAGCTCGCATGCACGCAGCAGTAGTCAAACTCGATACCTTGGCCGATACGGTTGGGGCCGGCGCCCAGAATCATCGCCTTGGGCTTGTTCGCGGGCGTGGTCTCGTCGGGGGCAACGCACTTCTTGGCGACCGGGCTCGTGCGGTAAATGTTCTCGTAGGTCTTGTAGTGGTATTCCGTGGCACTCGAGAACTCGGCGGCGCAGGTGTCGACCGTCTTCATGCTGGGGACCACGCCCAGACCCTTGCGGTAAGCGCGAACAAAGCGCTCGTCCGAGCCGGTCAGCGCGGCAATCTCGGCATCACTCGTGCCATACTGCTTGAGCAGGCGCATCGCGTCGGCGTCAATGTCCTCCACGCGCAGGCCGCGAATGCTCTCCTGGACCTGCACCATATCGTTGATGCGGTTGAGATACCACGGATCGATACCGCAGATGGCGTGAATGCGTGCAACATCCCAGCCACGGCGCAGGGCCTCGACCACAAAGAAGATGCGGTGCTCGGTCGGGGTGCCCACGGCCTGGGCGAGCTCATCGTCGCTCAACTTTTCGGCGCCCTCCTTGCCGCCGGCGCAAATGCCCTGGTGCCCATCCTCCAGCGAGCGCATGGCCTTGCCAAAGGCCTCCTCAAAGGCGCGGCCGATCGCCATGATCTCGCCCACGGCCTTCATGCGCGTGGTGAGCGTGGGGTCGGTACCCTTGAACTTCTCAAAGGCAAAGCGCGGCACCTTGACCACGCAGTAGTCAATCGTGGGCTCAAAGCAGGCGGGCGTGGCCTTGGTGATGTCGTTGACGATCTCGTCGAGCGTATAGCCCACGGCCAGGCGCGCGGCGGCCTTGGCGATGGGGAAACCCGTGGCCTTGGAGGCCAACGCCGACGAACGGCTCACGCGCGGGTTCATCTCGATGACAATCAGGCGGCCGGTCTGGGGGTTCACGGCAAACTGCACGTTGGATCCGCCGGTCTCGACGCCAATCTTCTCCAGAATGGCGAGCGACGCGACACGCATGCGCTGATACTCAAGGTCGGAGAGCGTCTGAGCCGGCGCCACGGTGATGGAGTCGCCGGTGTGCACGCCCATGGGGTCGAGATTCTCGATGGAGCACACGATGATGCCGTTGCCGGCGTGGTCACGCATGACCTCCATCTCATACTCTTTCCAGCCCTCGATGGACTCCTCGACCAGCACCTCGTGGGCGGGCGAGAGCTCCAGGCCCTGGCTCACGATGGAGACGAGCTCCTCGTGGGTATGCGCGATGCCGCCACCGGCACCGCCGAGGGTAAAGCTCGGACGCAGCACGCAGGGATATCCCAGGCGCTCGGCGATGGCCTCGGCGTCGGCGACGCTGTAGGCGTAGCCCGAGCGCGCGACCTCCAGGCCAATCTCGGCCATGGCCTCGTTAAAGAGTTTGCGGTCCTCGCCGCGCTCGATAGCGGCCAGGTCGCAGCCGATCATCTCGACGCCGTACTTGTCGAGCGTGCCGTCTTTCGCCAGCTCGACGGCGGCGTTCAGACCGGTCTGGCCGCCCAGCGTGGGCAGCAGCGCGTCCGGGCGCTCTTTCTTGATCACACGCTCGATAAACTCGGCGGTGATAGGCTCAACATAGGTGCGGTCGGCCAAGCCCGGGTCGGTCATGATGGTCGCCGGGTTGGAGTTGACCAGGATGACCTCAAAGCCATCCTCCTTGAGGACCTTGCAGGCCTGAGCGCCGGAGTAATCGAACTCGCAGGCCTGGCCAATGACGATGGGGCCCGAGCCAATGACGAGGATACGCTTAATGTCGGTACGTTTAGGCATGTTAGTTCTCCTCGGTCTCGGTCGCGGCGAAACCCTCGTCGGCGAAATTCCAGCCGGCAAGGCGGTCTTTGGCGGTATCGATGTCCAGATAGTCTTCCTCGCCGTCCATGAGTCGCGTAAAGGCGGTAAAGAGATAGTGGGCATCGGTGGGGCCAGGCGAGGCCTCGGGATGGTACTGGACCGAGAAGCACGGCGCGTCGAGCAGCTGAATGCCCTCGGCGGTGCCATCATTGAGATTCACATGCGTCAGGCGAATGCGGCCAAAGCGCTCGTTCATCACGACCGGCGCGATACCGCGGCGTACCCAGGCGCGCAGATCGCCATCGGCCACATGCTCGGTCTCGCCGCCCGAAAGCTCGGGGACAAGCTTGCCCAAGCTGGGGAACAGCAGGCCGAAACCATGGTTTTGCGCGGTAATCTCCACGCGACGGCTTACCAGGTTCATGACCGGCTGGTTGCCACCGCGGTGACCGAACTTAAGCTTTTCCATCTGGGCACCGCAGGCCAGGCTGATCATCTGGTGACCAAGGCAAATGCCAAAGACCGGTACCTTGCCGATCAGCTGCTGCACCTGCTCGTAGGTCTCCACCACGGCGTCGGGGTCGCCGGGGCCATTGGACAAAAAGACACCGTCGGGATTCATGTCGAGCACCTCACTCGCGGGCGTATCCCACGGCACGACGGTAAGGTCGCAGCCGGCGCGAACCAGCCCCTCCAGAATGCCGCGCTTCACACCGCAGTCGTAGGCGACCACTTTGTGACGGGCAGGAGCGGCAGCCGCAAGCGCAAAGTCATGCGTGGCAGGCAGGTCGGCGGCCACAAACTCGTGAGGTACGGGGCAACTTACGGTCTTGACCAGGTTCTCGCCTACCAGCGTGGGCGCAGCGGCCAGACGCTCGACAAGCTCGTCGACGTCGAAGACCTCGGTCGAGATAATGCCCATCTTGGAACCATTGTCGCGCAGATGGCGCACTAGAGCGCGGGTGTCGATACCCTCGATAGCGACGATGCCGTGAGCGCGCAGGTACTCCGGCACGCTGACGGCCGAGCGCCAGTTAGAAGGCGTGGCGCACATGTCGCGAACGATCATGCCGCGCATAGCCGGAGCGCTCGCGGGGCGCACGGCGTCGCCGGGGAAGGCCGACTGGACGTCGGTCTCGTCGATACCGTAGTTGCCGATCTGCGGATAGGTCATGGTTACGATTTGGCCGGCATAACTCGGGTCGGTCATGACCTCAAAGTAGCCCTCGAGCGAGGTGTTGAAGCAGACTTCACCGGTCGCGGTGCCCTCGGCGCCGCATGCACGTCCATAAAAAATGGTCCCATCCTCAAGATACAGGATGCAGGGACCGCAGGTGCCCTTGCTGGTTTTGGCCAGCATACGCTGGCAAAGCTCGCTGGGCGCGAAGGTGCGGGCGGCAGCGCCCGCGGTATGGTTGTTCGCCATAGTTCTCCTTCCCGGTCTCACAGGACCGGTTTAAAGGTGTGTAGTTAGGCCTCGCGGTATTGTAACCGCAAGCATGCCTCATGGCGTTAATTTCATCGAAATGTTTACGAAATGATAATTATGACTTTCTATGCATAATGATTTTTTAATCCCCGTCCCGGAAAAATCATCCCGCGGGGCTTGCGGCTCACGCGGGATGATGGCGTCTTATTTTATCTTGTCCTGCTCCAGCAGTTCGGACGGTGTGCGATCGGGCTTGCCGCCGCGGAAAATCTCGCGGCCATGCAGACGATGCTCCAGGTCACGTTCGGCCTTTTCCTCGTCAATCTTGGTCTGGCTCACCACCGGGTCCTCAATCAACGACGACACCGAGTTCACCTGCTTCTGAATGCGCTCGGCGATGGTGTCATCCATACTCACGATGCGCATCTTCCAGTCGATACTCGTAGCGTTGGATGAGCTCTTGGTCCACACGAACGTCAGGATGGCGCTCTGGTGGCCCTGGGCGGGAAACATGCCAAAGAAGGAATCGTGCTGAATGTTGCTATCCTCGTCGATATAGGCGTGAACGTTATACACCACGCGGTCGATCTTATCGTTGAGCAACGCGTTGGTCGCAAGCGCCGCGGCCTGAATCTGCCCGTTGGACAGCAGCTCGAGCTCGTTGGCAGACGATGTGTCCAACACCGTCACCTCGACCGTGCCCGTACGCTCATCGGCTTCATCGACGGTAAAGTCGAGCGGGAACTGCGTAAAGCCGTTGCCCCACTCAAGGCCGCCCTTCAGCGCCGTCGAAACGGTATCGACCGAAACGCTCTCGGACAGGTTGGCGGTGTTCAGGCGACGCATCACGCCGTAGCCAATCTGCATGCCCACGATCAGCACCAAAATACCAATGACCACGGCCATCGCGGTCTTCGTAATGGTATGACTCACCTGCGAACCCGAAGGATCATCCTCGGACAGCGGGTCGATATGTTTTGCCTGGCTCGCGCGGTCCTCGCTGCGCAGCTGCGCTAGCGCCGCTTTGTCACCGCGCTTGGCCGCAGCCTCCTTCTCACGCATGCGCTCGGTTCGCTTTTTGGCAAGCGTGGGATCCAAGACACCGGATGCATCGATTTCGGAGAATAACTCCGTCACTTCTTCCGGAGTCAAAGGGTTCTTGTCAGCCATAAACTTCCTGTCATATCAATCAGTCGAGCTCGTGCGCACGCGCACCTTCGAACTGCATTCGATAGTAACGGGCATAGGTGCCGCCACGGGCGAGAAGCTGTTCATGCGTGCCACGTTCCACAACGCGACCATGCTCAACGGTCGCAATCTCATCGGCGTGTTTAATGGTCGAGAGACGGTGGGCGATGATGATTGTGGTACGGCCGCGTGCCAGCTCTTCGAGCGACTCCTGGACCGCCTCCTCGCTCTCGTTATCCAAAGCACTCGTCGCCTCGTCCAAGATCAAGATTTTGGGATTCTTGAGAAACACACGCGCGATGGCAACGCGCTGTTTCTGTCCGCCCGAAAGACGGCTGCCGCGCTCGCCCACGACCGTGTCATAGCCCTGTGGAAGCGACTCGATAAAGGCATCGATGTTGGCGCGACGGGCGGCCTCGGCGATCTCTCCTGCCGTAGCGCCCGGCTTGCCGTAGGCGATGTTCTCGCCAATCGTGCCGTCAAACAGATAGACATCCTGCTGCACCAGGCCGATGGCGCGACGCAGGCTCTGCTGCGTCACATCGCGCACGTCCTGGCCGTCGATGCTAATGGATCCGGCGGCCACGTCATAAAAGCGCGGCAGCAGCGAACAGGTCGTGGACTTGCCACCGCCCGAAGGGCCAACCAAAGCGATGGTCTGCCCGGGCTTGATGGACAGGTCCATATGGTCGATAACGGGACGCTCGTCGGCATCGCCCTCGCCCAGCTCAACATCCTCGTAGTTAAAGCACACGTCGTGATACTCCACGGCGCCGGCAGTCACCTGCAGATCTGTAGCGCCCGGCTTGTCCTGGATATCCGGCGCGGTCGAGAGCACCTCGTCCATACGCTTAAAGCCGGCGATAGCCTTCTGATACGTTTCGGCCGAATTGACGAGTGTCTCGAGCGGCGTGCAGAACAGCGAAATGTAGAGCGCGAAGGTTGCCATATCGACTGCCTGCAGCTGGCCTTGGGCAACCAGCCAACCGCCCAGCAGCACCACGATCACATAGAGCACACCCGAGAGCAGGCCATACGTCGCGGTATAGACGCCCATGGCGTGATACATGTTCTCCTTGGACGAAAGATAGCGATTGTTGGAGGCGCGGAACTTGAAACGTTCGGTCTCCTCATTGGCAAAGCTCTTGACCACGCGCATGCCCGCCAGCGAATCCTGCAGCTGCGCATTGATGCCGCTGATCTTTTTGCGGTTGTCGCTAAAGACCTCGCGCATGCGCATGTTCTGCCAAAACATGATGACCGCAAACGCCGCCGTCACCACGGCCATGGCGAGCGCCAGCACCGGGGCGATGGTAAAGAGGATCACAAACGAGCCGATAATCTCGATGCCGCAGATGATGATCCACTCGGGCACGTGGTGCGCCGCCTCGCAGATATCGAACAGGTCGTTGACCACGCGGCTCATCATGTCGCCCGAGCTGTTGCGGTCGAAGTACGCAAAGCTAAAGCGCTCATACTGGTCGAACAGGTCCTCGCGCATTTTGGACTCCATACGCGCGCCCATCACGTGACCCCAATAGCTCACAAAATAGCGGCAGGCGCAGCGGATGGCATACATCAGCACCAAGCCCACCGCGATCATGCCGAGCGCCTGCATAATGGCAGCCTGACCCTGGGTAAACAGCCCACCGGTCAGATTGCGCAGGATAATGGGGAACGCCAGGTCAATGGCGGCAAGCACCAGAGCACAAACAGTATCAGCAACAAAAAGCCCCATCTGGGGCTTGTAATACGAAAGAAACCTCTTCAGCATAATCACCTTACGCGGTTTTACCAAACCGCGTTTCATCTCGACGCTGCAAGTGCTCCATTTGGACAATCTGGCCTTCAATCGTCGGTCGCGTATACCCATACGCTTCCCTCCTCTTTTAGGCCACCTTGTCTCAAATGGAGCACTTTCGCTGACTTACACAAACCTGCGGGATCATTCCCGCTCGTTAAATCTCCGCTCCGCCCAGCCTGTGTGCGATGCTGTCGCAGGCAAGCGCGCCTACAACGGTCTTGGCGTCTTCGATCTTGCCGTCGAGCACGGCGTCGATCAGCTCGTGCAGCGGCACCAGGTCCACGTTGACAAACTCGTCATCATCGGGGTTGGGCGCATCAAACTCGAGCTTGGTAGCCAAGTAGATGTGGATGATCTCATCGCAAAAACCGCATGACGTGACAATCGACGTCAAAAAGCGAATACGACCGGCCCTAAAGCCCGTCTCCTCATGCAGTTCGCGCTTGGCGCAATCGAGCGGGTCCTCGCCCGGGTCGAGCTTGCCGGCGGGAATCTCGACCGTCACGCGGTCGATGGCGGTGCGGTACTGACGCACCAGTACGATCTTGCCGCTCTCGGTCAGTGCCACAACGGCCGCCGCACCCGGATGGCGAACGATATCGCGGGCGCTGCGGCGACCGTTGGGCAGCTCAACCTCAAGACGGTGGACGTCGAGGATCTTGCCCTTCCAGGCGCACTCCTCCGAAAGAATCTTCTCGTGCAGCTCGGCATCGTGCGGGTCGTCGTCGCCCAGCACCAACGCCGGCTCGTCAGCGACCTCGCCACCAGGCTCGCCCTCGGCGTGCCCATACATGCGGCTGTCCTCCTCGACGATCTGCGCATCCACGAGTTCTTCGTTCTTCTCGTCCATCCGTCTCATTCCTCTCGGATTTTAGGCATCCCAGGCGTCGCGGCCGCGCAGCGCGCGCAAGCCGATGTCGTGACGCAGGGTCTTGCCCTCAAAATCAATCTTCTCGCAGGCCTCGTAGGCAAGGTTGCGAGCGTTCTCGAACGTGTCGCCCAGAGCGGTCACGGCAAGCACGCGGCCACCATTGGTCACGAGCTGGCCGTCCACCACGGCAGTGCCCGCGTGGTACACCGTCACGTTCTCCATGGCCTCGGCATCCTCAATACCGGTGATGACCTTGCCTTTCTCGTAGCTGCCGGGGTAGCCCGCGCTCGTCAGGACAACGGCCACGGCCCACTCGTCGCGCCAGTCGAGTTCAATCTGGTCGAGCTCGCAGTTGGCGCAGGCGAGCATGACCTCGACCAGATCGTTCTTAAGGCGCGGCAGCACGACCTGCGTCTCGGGGTCGCCAAAGCGGGCATTGAACTCCAGCACCTTGGGGCCGGCAGGCGTGAGCATAAAGCCGCCATACAGGCAGCCGCGGTAGTCGATGCCCTCGGCAGCAAGCTCGGCCGCGGTCTGCTCCATGACCTTCACCATGGTGGCGTGCTCCTCGTCAGTCACGATGGGCACCGGGCTGTAGACGCCCATGCCGCCGGTGTTGGGGCCCTTGTCGCCCTCGAGCGCGCGCTTGTGGTCCTGCGAGGTGGCCATGGGGCGCACGGTCTTGCCGTCGGTAAAGGCCAGCAGCGAGCACTCGGGGCCGGTCAGCATCTCCTCGATGACCACGGTGTTGCCGGCGTCGCCAAAGGTGCCGCCAAAGCACTCGCGCACGGCCTCCTCGGCCTGCTCAAGTTCGGTCGCCACGATAACGCCCTTGCCCGCGGCAAGGCCGTCGGCCTTGACGACCAACGGAGCGCCCTGCTCACGCACGTAGGCGAGAGCCGAAGCCTCGTCGGTAAATGAACCATAGGCTGCCGTCGGGATACCGGCGCGCTCCATGAGCTGCTTGGAGAACAGTTTGGAGCCCTCCATCTGGGCGCCCTCGGCACCCGGGCCAAAGCAGGGAATACCCGCCGCGCGCACGGCGTCGGCCACGCCCGCCACGAGCGGAGCCTCGGGACCAATTACCACGAGTCCGCATCCGTGGCTCTGAGCAAACGCCGCCACGGCCGCAGGATCGCAGTCGTCGAGAACAACGTTCTCGCCGCAGCTCGCGGTGCCGCCGTTGCCCGGCGCGATGTAGAGCTTGCCGGCGCGCGGTGATGCTGCGAGCTTTGCTGCCAAAGCATGCTCGCGGCCGCCGCTGCCCAACAACAGGATGTCGATGGTTTGAGTGTCCGCCTTCAAGGGTGCCTCCTCTATGGATGAATAGCCCGCTCCGCGCGAGCCCTTTGCAAGCAAATATACCCCTCGGCCGCCCACTTGGGCTGCAAAGGGGTATATCGCAATAACCAAATGATCCCGATTACTTCCAGAATCGGTTGATAATCTGCTCGCGACCAGCGCCAACGCCAATGAACGTCACGCGGGTGTGTGCCAGATCCTCGATAAACGCCACATAGTCCTGAGCCTCTTGCGGCAGCTCGTCAAAGCTGCGACAACCGGTAATGTCGCACTTCCAGCCGGGGAGCTCCTCGTAGATGGGCTTGGCGTGCTCAAAGCGCACTTGATGCTCGGGCACGCTCGTGTAGCGCTCGCCATCGACGTCGTAGGCCACGCACACCTTGATGGTGTCGAAGGCCGAAAGCACGTCGAGCTTGGTCAGGGCGATGTCGGTGAGGCCGTTGACACGCGAGGCATAGTTGGCGATAGGGCCGTCAAACCAGCCGCAACGACGACGGCGACCGGTGGTCACGCCGTACTCATAGCCCTCCTCGGTCAGCGTGTGGCCGGCCTCGGACTCATAGGAAAGCTCGGTGGGCATGGGGCCCGAACCGACGCGGGTGATGTAGGCCTTCATGACGCCCAGCACGCGGTCGACGTTCTTCATGCCCACGCCGGAACCGGTGATGGCGCCGCCGGCGGTGCAGTTAGAAGACGTCACGTACGGATAGGTGCCGTGGTCGATGTCGAGCAGCGTCGCCTGGGCGCCCTCAAACAGCAGGTCCTTGCCCTCATCGATCATGTTGTTGAGCAGCAGGCTCGTCTCGGTGATGTAGGGGCGCAGGCGCTCGGCCATCGGCAGGTACTCGTCGCAAATCTGGTCCACGGTGTAGGTGGGCAGGTTGTAGATGAGCTCGAGCTCAGGGTTCACGCGGGCGAGAGCGGTCTCCAGCTTGTCGCGGAACAGTGCCTCGTCCAGCATGTCCTGCATGCGCAGGCCGATGCGGGCCATCTTGTCCTGATAGCACGGACCAATGCCGCGCTTGGTGGTACCGATGTTCTTCTTGCCGAGCTTCTGCTCAAAGGCGCCATCCAGATCGATGTGGTACGGCATGATGACATGCGCGTTGCCGCTAATCTTGAGGTTCTTGGTGGTGATGCCGTCGGCCTCGAACATGTCGATCTCCTCAAGGACAACCTTGGGGTTGACGACGCAGCCGTTACCGATCACCGACACGTGGTCGGAATACATGATGCCGGAGGGCACCTGGTGCAGGCCGTACTTCTTGCCGTTGACGACGATGGTGTGACCGGCGTTGTTGCCGCCCGAGTAGCGCACGACGGCATCGAAGTCGCCGGCGACCAGGTCGCAAATCTTACCCTTGCCCTCATCGCCCCACTGGGCACCGACCAAAACGGTTGACGGCATGTTTACTCCTTACATTCATGGACTGTCTACGCGCCACGCCGGCACGCAGAAGCACAAAACATTCCCAGTATACCCGTGCAACGGGTGCCTGTCCTACTCCTCGGCATGTGCCCCATCAAGCTCATAGAACTTCGTGGATGCCGGCAGGAACATCAGGTCGACGTCGCCGATCGGGCCCGAACGGTTCTTGGCCACGACAATACGCGTAACGCCCTCGTCGGGTCGATCGTCGCGCGAGGCTTCGGCCTCGTCGGCGGAGCGGTCCAAGAACATAACGATATCGGCGTCCTGCTCGATGGAGCCCGATTCACGAAGGTCGGAAAGCTGCGGGCGCTTGCCGGTACGGGATTCGACCTGACGCGAGAGCTGCGACAGCGCGATGAGCGGGATCTTGAGCTCCTTGGCCATGATCTTCAGACCACGCGACATCTCGGAGACCTCGACGGTACGGCTCTCGGAGCGGCGTCCCGGCGGAGGACTCACCAGCTGCAGGTAGTCCAGGATGATGATGGCCTTCTCCTTGTTGTGGAGCATGCGGCGGCTCTTGGCGCGAATCTCGGTCACTGTGGTGCCGGGCGTATCGTCAATCAGAATATCGAGCTTGGACAAGGTCTGCGTGGCCTCGTTGATATTGGCCCACTGCTCGGGGCTAATGCGGCCCATGCGGAAGTCACTGATCGAGATCATGGCGTAGGCGCAAATCAGACGCTGGGCAATTTCCTTGCCCGACATCTCCAGCGAGAAGAAGCCGACGGTATAACCGGCAGCGGCAGCGTTGAGCGCCAGATTCAGGGCGAACGACGTCTTACCCACAGCAGGGCGGGCGCCGATGATGATGAGCTGGCCCTCGCGAAAACCCATGAGCATGCGGTCGAGCGACGGGAAGCCCGTGGGCACGCCCGCAGCCTGGCCGCCTGCCTGGCACACTTCCTCGGCCTCGTTATAGGCCTCGACCATAAACTCGGTCAGCGTCTTGTAGCTCGACTTGACCTCGCGCGCCGTGACCTTGAGCAACTTGCTCTCGGCCAGCTCCACGACCTCTTTGGTATCGGTGGGAGCGTTATAGGCCAGCGCGTTGATCTCGTTGGTGGCGCCGATCAGCTCACGCAGCATCGAATCGCGGCGAACGATAGCGGCATGGTGCTGCCAGTTGACGAGCGACAGGGTCTGACCCATCAACTCCAAAATGTAGGCCTCGCCGCCCACGGCATCAAGCTTGTTGATGCTTCGCAGGTAATCGATCAGCGAGATGGAGTCGATGGGAATGCGGCTGTTGTACATATCGACCATCGCGGTATAGATGGTCTTATGAATGGGCCGGTAGAAGTCATCGGGCTGCAGCTCGACCTGGGCCTCTTCGACCACCTCGGGCGATAGCAGCATAGCGGCCAGTACATTGGCCTCTGCATCTTGGTTTTGGGGAAGACCCAACTTGGAGCCGCGGTCCTCAACCGTCAGCCCGGTCTCCCTATCGTCATATGCCATGAGCATCCTCATTCATATCGCTTGCGAGCATCCATAGTATCAGCCACGGTCCCAAAACGCGCCGCGCGCCGCCAATCATCACCGAACCAAACGGATGAACGGTCCTGTATATAGGACTTCGACGCAACGTTCACCATGAAACTCACTCAGCGCAAAAAACAAAAGGGCGCCCCGGTTTCCCAGAGCGCCCTTCTTAGAACAAGATTGCTGCGTTGCAGCAAATGCTACTCGGCAGCAGCCTCAGTCTCGACCTCGGCGGTCTCGGCCTCGGCGACCTCAGCGGCCTCCTCGACCTCAGCCTCGGCAGCAAGCTCCTCGGCGGTAACGCCGACGAGAACGACAACCTCGGCCTTGATCTCGCGGTACAGCGAGATGGCAACGGTGTGGGCACCGGCAACCTTGATGGGCTTACCGAGCTCGACGCGCTTGCGGTCGATGTCCATACCGAGCTGAGCCTTGATGGCGTCAGCGATCATAGCGGCGGTAACGGAGCCAAAGAGGATGCCCTCGTCGCCGACCTTGACGTCAACGGTGACCTGCTTGCCCTCGAGGGCAGCCTTGGTCTCGTTGGCGGTAGCCAGACGGACGGCCTCGCGCTTGGCGATGTTGTTGCGACGCTCGTCAAGCTGCTTGAGGTTGCCCTTGGTAGCGGCAACAGCGAGCTTCTTGGGGAACAGGAAGTTCTCAGCGTAACCCTGAGCGACCTCTACGACGTCACCCTCTCCGCCCTTGCCCTTGATCTCATCGAGAAGAATAACCTTCATGATGCGTCTCCCTTCTTAGCCGCGGTCGCGGTTGCCACGAGAGGAAACCACGGGGACGGTGTACGGCAGGAGAGCCATCTCGCGGGCGCGCTTGATGGCGTTGGCGATGTCATGCTGATGCTGCGTGCAAGCGCCAGTGACGCGACGGGGCTTGATCTTGCCACGGTCGGTCATGTACTTACGGAGAAGCTGAGTGTCCTTATAGTCGATGAACTCAGTGTTCTCCTTGCAGAACTGGCAGTACTTACGACGCGGCTGACGTGCAGAAAAATCATTAGCCATGTCAAAATACCTTTCATTTGGCAACTTCGGCGAACCGAAGCCGCCTCTCACTCAAAAATAGGTGAACAACCCTTAGAACGGGATGTCCTCATCGTAGACGTCGACCGCGGGCGGCGTAGCCACCGGTGCGGCAGGACGTGCTGCGGGCGCGGGAGCTGCGGGGGCGTAACCGCCCTGATCGTAGCCACCCTGGCCACCACGGGAGCTCATAAACTCGATCTCATCGACGATGACCTCAAGCTTGCTCCGGCGCTGGCCGTCGCGCTCCCAAGAGCTGTAGCGCAGCTTGCCCTCGATCGCGACCTTGTTTCCCTTTGCCAGGAAACGGCTCACGGCCTCGGCGCGGGTGCCGAACATGGTGCAGTCGACAAAGTTGGGATAGTCCTCCCACTCGCCAGTCTGCGCGTTACGGCGACGATCGTTCACGGCGACGCCAAAGGACAGAACCTGGGTTCCGCCGGCGGTGGCGCGCAGCTCGGGATCGCGGGTGAGGTTACCGGTGATGTTCACTCGATTGATGCTCATTACTCACTACTTCCTCTTGGGGCACAAGCCCAGTCCAAAACGACAGTCTTACTCCTGGTCGTCGCGACGGACGATCATGTGGCGGACCACAGCGTCGGTGATGCGCAGGACGCGATCAAGCTCGGCGATCTGGGTAGGATCTGCGTGGAAGTTGATGAGGGTGTAGTCACCATCGGTGAGGTCGTTGATCTCGTAGGCGAGCTTGCGCTTGCCCCACTCGTCAACGGAGTCGACCTTGCCAGCGCCCTCAGCGATCGTGGTATCGATACGCTTCATAACAGCGAGACGAGTCTCGGGGTCGAGCGACGGGTCAACAAAGAACAGCAGTTCATAAGCCTTCATATTGTCACCTCCTCTGGGCAAATGTGGCTTCAGGTCGTGAAGGTGCGCCTGAAGCAGGAAAAGACTTGGTAATAATATCTTTCAACCTCCCAGGCTGCAAGAATATGCAGCTACAACCTCATGACCTCCACATATGCCCATACTCACACGGCGTTTCATGCACATTCCAACCAAATGCTGACCAAAAGCTTGACGGACCTGTGGACAAGATACGGTGCCGTGGGGACAAACTAGGTTAAGCCGCAGGTCAGTGGGCGCATGGTTGCGGTCGCGAAATGCATACCAGTGGTCCACAGCGCCACCCAAAGATTTTTAAATTCATTGCCAAGTCGCTCATGAATACCCCTTTTGAACAATTGAGTTGATCAACCACGCTGGTCGGAAGCCGTTTTTTGGCACCTCAAACCCCACTGCAACGCCAAGCGCGGCCGAGCGTTTTAAAAAATGCCAACTTTTCTGTTTGCACTTTGCGATTCCTCGTGTATACTGACTTTCGCATTTAACGGAGAGTTGTCCGAGTGGCCGAAGGAGCACGATTGGAAATCGTGTAGGCGTCAAAAGCGTCTCCAGGGTTCAAATCCCTGACTCTCCGCCAGTTAATTCCAAAGCAGGCCTTCGAGCCTGCTTTGTTTTTACCCCACGCGGAGGGGTGGCAGAGTGGTTGAATGCGGCGGTCTCGAAAACCGTTTGGCCTGTATAAGGTCACGAGGGTTCGAATCCCTCCTCCTCCGCCATTTTGGTTGAGAAAGCTCCCAACAACGGGAGCTTTTTTGTTATCGAAATACGTCTCGATCCCACGCTTCCCCAAACATGTACGTCACCCTCCAAAACCGACATTTTTCGACATCTTTGAAGGCTGACGTACATGTTTGGATTGAGCTCACGGGAGTGGCACTATTCGGAAGGTGCCTCTTCGTCTCGCATGCCTTTCCAGTTGCGGATAAGTGCCTTGCGTAGTTCGTTTTGTTTTCTCTGGTACCCGGTGTCGGTACAGCGAGGCATGCCGAGTGCTTCGCGAATGTTGTTCATGGCGCGGTGAAAGGCGAGCTGGCTGCCGAACTGAGCAGAAGTGAGCGTAACGATTCGATATCCCATTCGGGAGAGAACGGCCTCTCGCTCCGCATCTGCTCCTTTGCGTTCGAACTCATCGTGAAAGCCGCCCTTATATTCGATACCGAGCTCCCTGCGCTTGTAGGTAACGAGCGCATCGATTTTGAGTGTTCGAGCTTTGGCGCAATGCCAGAGACGTTGAGGGATCTCGAGCGGTTTGTTGAGTTCAATACCTCGGATGCCAACGCCGCCTTCGCTTGTTGGGAGCGAGAGGGCGATTGCCGAAGCGGTCTCCATAGGCGAGGCCGAGCAATCGTAGATGTGCCTGAGCGCGAGCCGTGCACGTGTGGCACCGGGTTTGCCGGGATGCCGATCGAGCAGTTCGATTATTTCATCCTTGGAGGTGGTGGCTGGTTGCTCGGTATAAGGGTCGGCGGGATTGAGCCTCATGCGATAATCGCCGCAAACTTCATAGCCATATTCGAGATATTCGATCCTATCCATCCACTCGGCAGCGAGCACGAAGGTGAAGGCTTCGTCGGTGATGAAGATTCCGGGCGTCAACTCGTTAATATGCTCGTAGGGAAGATTTTGTCCAAGAATGTGGCAAACGACGCCTTTGGTACGAATTCGCTCGAATTCGAATACAACCGCGATATCGATAGTCTTAAGCATATCGGACGGAATGCCGCAGTCGGTAAGGACCTGTCGTATGCGCGCAACACGTTGCTGGGTGGAGATGCCTTGTGCGCCTATCTGGTAGTCGTGCCGCGCAAGAGACTGAACCAAATTCTGGGGTGCATGATGGACAAGCCATGCGGTTTTATGCGAAATGAGAACAGGGGTATCCATTGAGGGCCTCTCGCTCTGAGCCGGTATCCAACTCTTATGTCCGTTGAAGTGGGGAAATATACCGGATGTGAGTAAATCAACTCACTCATGTTGTGAGCTCAATCCAAACATGTACGTCAGCCTCCAAAGATGTCGGAAAATGTCGTTTTTGGAGGGTGACGTACATGTTCTGGACCCCTGGCATTCCAGCAACGCCACGCCCCCACCCAGTCCCGACCGTTTACCGAGCAATAGGATCACCACGCCCGCCAACCATGTACTATGTACGGGCATTGTCTAAACCCGCAACCAAAAGGACCCCATCTTGCCCGTCGTCGCCGCTATGACCGTTACCTCACACGCCACAGATGCCATGGTCGCCATCCCGTTTTGGCTCGAAATGTTCGCCGTCGTCGCGGCTTCAATCTCGGGCGTGTTGGTCGCGCGCGAGCACAAGCTCGATCTGGTGGGCGCGGTCGCGCTTGCCGTGGTCTGTGGCTTGGGCGGCGGTCTTTTACGCGACATGACGCTGCAGGTGGGCAACGTCTACATCCTCAACCAGCCAATGGCGCTGCCGCTTTCCATTGCCACGGCAGCCATCATCTATATTTTCCCGGCAATCGTCGACAAGCCCGAAAAACTCATTCCCCTGCTCGACATCATCTCGGTCGGCATCTACGCCGCCACTGGAGCAGACAAGGCGCTGGTCTACGGCTTTGCACCGGCGGTGTGCATCATGATGGGCTTTTTCACCGCGGTGGGCGGCGGCATGTTGCGCGACGGCTTTATGGGCGTGGTTCCGGGCATTTTCCAACGTACTAACTTTTATGCCATCGCCGCCATCGCCGGATCGACAAGCTATGTGTGTCTCGTTATGAGCGGCATTATGAGCAATGTCGCCGCGCTGGTCGCATGCGTTGTCGTGACCATGGGTCTGCGCTGGCTCTCGCTGCGCTTTGACATCAAAAGCCCCACCGAAGAAGATATCGCGCGCTTCTTGCACCGTAAAAAGTAAACAGCACGGCACGACCCTTCGAAATGCAACCGAGAGGTTCTTTTAGAGCGCCCACGCGTTGGGTACCCTGTTAGGTGTATGTCGAGCATCTGACGAAGGATTCACTATGCCCTGTAATCAATTCCCGTCGACCCAGCGCCGTAAAGCGTGGGTCCGCATCACGATCCTATTCGCGCTCGTCGCCCTAGCGGTCACCGCACTTCCCACGGCGTCGTTCGCCGGCACAGACACCGCAGGCAACGTACTTGCGACCGACAATGACGCCAATTCGTCCGGCGTCGAAGGTGACCTGTACTGGGCAGGTCAGGCCCTCAACTTGGACGATGCGTCCATCGGCCGCGACATAATTGCAGCAGGCGAGAGCCTCTCCATCCGCGACTGCACGGTGGGCGGCGCCGTCCGCTTGGCGGCGCGCACCATCGACATTGCCAAGACTACGGTTGATGGCAGCGTGACCGTTGCCGGCCAGCATGTCGTGCTCAATTCCGACAGCACCACCAACTGTTTCTATGCGATAGGCGAGACGGTTGCCCTGCGCGGCTCTACCAAGTCGGCAGCGCTTGCGGGCGATACGGTGACTATCGATGGCACCGTCGAGGGCGATGTCGAGGTTTGGGCCGATAAGCTCATCCTGGGCAAGAACGCCCACATCACCGGCACCGTGAACGCGCACGTCTCCGAGGACCCCGAGCGCGCCGCGGGAGCCGAGGTCGGCGCGCTCAAGATCGACCGCACCGAGAGCGAGGATACTTCCACCGTTAACGATGTCATCGGCGGTATCGTCGCCGCGGCACTCTCGGCCTGCTTTGTCGCCCTACTGCTCGAACTCGTCTTTCCGCGCGCAACCGCCAGCGCCGCCGGCATGCTCCACCAGCGCCCCATGCCCCTGTGGGTGAGCGGTCTTCTGGGCACGATTGCTATCGTCCCCGCCGTCCTACTGCTAATTATCTCTATCGCTGGTCTGTCGCTTGCCGGAGCCCTCATGTGCGGTGTTATTGGCATCGCGTTGGTGTCGAGCGCCTTTGCGGGGTGCGCGATCGCCCGCATGGTCGGACACAACCAGAACCGCTACGCCATGGCAGCCGCGGGCGGCGTGGCCGCGGGCGCGCTTACGGCAATCCCCCTCGTAGGCGATTTCATCAGCGGCGTGGCCTTTGTCTTCACGCTCGGCTATGTTATCCAGATCATCTGGCGCAACGCTCACCTCAAGTCGCAACAGCCGGCTAATACGCCGGAACTCCCCACCGCCTAGCCGCCAACCACCACAAAGGGGACAGGCAACTTTGTGGTGGTGCAAGCGAACCTGTCCCCCTTGCACCAAAAAGGGCGCCGACCATCGCGGTCGACGCCCTTTCTTATTGGCGGTTATAAGCCCCAGCGCTTATTTGTTGACCTGACCGGCACGGACGGCGGCCTTCTTGCGGTCGGTGGCATTGAGCAGACGCTTGCGCAGGCGAATATTCTTGGGAGTGATCTCCACCAGCTCGTCATCGGCGATGTACTCCAGCGCCTCCTCCAGCGAGAAGGTGCGGGGCGGCACCAGCTGCACGGAAATATCGGAGGTCGAGGAACGCTGGTTGCCCAGGTTCTTGGTACGGGCGATGTTGACGACCATGTCGCCGGCCTTGCTGCGCTCGCCCACGATCATGCCCTCGTAACACTCGGTGCCCGGCTCAACAAACAGCTGGCCGCGCTCCTGCAGCGTGCCCAGGGCATAGGCAACGGCCTTCTCGGTGGTCATGGAGATCATGGCACCGTTCTGACGGTTGCCGATCTCGCCGGCGTAGGGACCGTACTCCAGGAAGGTGTGGTAGAACACGCCCTCGCCGTGGGTGACGTTCATGATGCGGTTCTTAAGGCCCATGATGCCACGCGTCGGGATCTTAAACTCAAGGTGCGTCACGATGCCCGAGGTATCCATACTCGTCATGATGCCACCGGAGGTGCCGAAGACCTCAACGACCTTGCCCGAGTACTCGTCCGGGCACTCGACGACGGCCTGCTCGACAGGCTCCATCTTGTTGCCGTTCTCGTCCTTCTTAAACAGAACGCGCGGACGACCGACCTGGAACTCAAAGCCCTCGCGGCGCATGGACTCCATCAGAACGGACAGGTGCAGAATGCCGCGGCCCGATACCTCGACGCCGCTCTTGTCCTCGAGCTCCTCGATCTTCATGGTCACGTTGTTCTCGGCCTCGTTGAACAGGCGCTCCTTGAGCTGACGGGCACCCACGATGTCGCCGTCACGGCCGACGAGCGGGGAGGTCGAAGCCTCAAAGACGATGGACAGGGTCGGCGGGTCGATCTCGATGGGCTCGAGCTCGACGGGGTTCTCGGGGTCGGTGTAAACATCGCCGATATCGGTGCGGTCGATGCCCACGACGGCGGCGATGTCGCCGGCGCCGACTTCCTGGCACTCGGTGCGGCCCAGGTAGTCGAAGGTAAAGAGCTGCTTGACGGTAGCGGTGGCGCTGGAGCCGTCGTTCTTGACGACCAGGATCTGGTCGCCCTGGTGGATGGTGCCGGAGTACACGCGGCCGATGCCGATACGGCCAACGAAGTTGGAGTGGTCGATGGTCACGCACTGCATGGCCAGCGGGGCGTTCTCATCAACCTCGGGCGCGGGCATATCGTCGATAATCATATCGAGCAGCGGATACATATCCATGTTGCCGTCATTGGGATCGAGGCGGGCAAAGCCGTTGACGCCGCTGGCGTAGATGACGTGCTCCATGGCAAACTCGAGCTGGTCGTCGGTGGCGCCCAGGTCGGCCATAAGGTCGAGGCAGTCGTTGTAGGCCTTCTCGGGGTTAGCACCCGGACGATCAATCTTGTTGATGACGATCATGATCTTAAGGCCGGTGTCGATAGCGTGACGCAGCACAAAGCGGGTCTGGGGCATGGGGCCCTCAAAAGCGTCGACCAGCAGCAGGGCGCCGTCGGCCATACGCAGCACACGCTCGACCTCGCCGCCGAAGTCGGCGTGGCCCGGGGTGTCGATGACGTTGATCTTAACGTCCTTGTACTCGATAGAGATGTTCTTGGCGAGAATCGTAATGCCGCGCTCACGCTCCTGGTCGTTAGAGTCCAGGACGCGGTCCTCGACCTGCTGGTTGGCACGGAAGGCGTCCGTGGCACGCAGGAGCTTGTCGACCATCGTCGTCTTGCCGTGGTCGACGTGGGCGATGATGGCGATGTTCCTCAGATTGTCTACGCGCATGTAGTTCCCCTATCTTCTATCCATATACAAACGGCACGCGTATGCGGCCCGCCCAGCGATACAACGCTCAGCGGGAATATTGAGCCTTTTACCGAAAACTCGTTTATTTTAGCGATTTTAGATAAGAGGGGTTTCCTCACCTGCAGGTTCAGGGTCGCTCCACATAAAACCATCGCCGGCACCCATGCCCTCATACAGCACGTATGCCGAAAAACCGCTCTCGAGCGTGGTTTCGAAGAAGCTCACGAGCAGGGCGTCGTGATAGCCGCCGTCAATTTCGACACAACCGGTGTAGCCGATGGCGTAACGGGCGATGCGGCCCAGCCCCTCGTCCTTAAGACCCATCTTGTGCTCGGAGATAAAGTTGGTGGCAGCCTCGAGGCACGCCTCTTCGCCATCCTCATCGAGCGCCGCCAGATAACGGTTGGAAGCAGCGTCCTCGATCGCCACAACTACGCCCGGATTCTCGCCGGCGGCAAGGTCGTCCAAGAACGCACCAATCAGGTCACACACCATGGCGTCGAGCTCGGCGGAGACGTTACCGGCGTCCTGCATATCCTGTGCCATCTTTAGACCTTCCCATCGAATCCGGCGTCGTTACAGTTCTTGTGCCTCAGCAGCGATCTTGGCGGCAGCGTCGCGGGCGTGCATCATATCCACCGCACGCTTGTCGAGCACCTTGATCTGACTGGTCAGCATTACCGCGTCGACCACGCCCCAGATCACCAGGCCCGTAGAGATCGAAAACCCAAGCGCACCAACTGTACCACGAAGGCGCGAGCAGATTGCCGCGACAAGGGCGGAGATGACAACCATCTTGATAAACGAGCCGCGGCGCTCGCGAAGCGTGCGGGCCTGTGTCACATAGGCGAGGCGGGCCGCCTCGGATGCTTCCGAGCGCATCTGGGCTTCACGCGCGATGGCGGCCGCCTCAGCCGACATGCCGCCGGCCATCAGCGAACGCTCCGCAACCTGGACGCCCCGCATTTAGAAGTCATCGGGGGAGAGCGTATGGACGAACTCGTCGAACTTCTCGAACTCCTGCTCGTCGTCGACTTCCTCGGCATGGGCAGAAACGGTGCCCAGGCGATTCATGATGTCGTCCTCCACAAACATGGGAGCATTGCTGCGCACGGCAAGGGCGATGGCATCGCTGGGGCGGGCATCGATCTTGCGCTCGTCACCATCGGCCAGTACGACAATCGTCGCGTAAAACACCGGCGGCTCGGCGCGAACGATCTCGATGCGCTCGAGTTTGGCGCCCAAGGCGTCAACGGTATCGAGCAACAGGTCATGGGTAATCGGGCGCTCGGCGCGACCGCTATCGATGCCGCGGCTGATGGCAGCAGCTTCAAACGAACCAGTCTGAATGGAAAGGGAACGCAGCGGCGCGGGCAAGTCCGATTTGCTGCAGCGCTCGCGAAGCACGATAAGCGATGGCACGGGACCGGCGGCCATGACGATGGTCTCTATGTCGACACGAACCATGGAACACCTCCGGTACGTAGCGGTTAACACGCGGCAGCCCGCCGCATTGAATAGCTATACTACCCAAACTTTCGCACAGCACACAAAATCAAAGTAGTCTTTTTGGGACGGGGCTCTTTTGACTACTCCAGCAGGTAAGAAAAAAGCCCCGAGGAAACCCTCGAGGCTCTTCACAGTTTTGATGGTGGACCTGACAAGATTCGAACTTGTGACCTCCCGGTTATCAGCCGGACGCTCTAACCAACTGAGCTACAGGTCCATCATGGTGGAGGTTAGGGGGATCGAACCCCTGACCTCAGGCTTGCAAAGCCCGCGCTCTCCCAGCTGAGCTAAACCCCCACGGAGACAGTAATAAACACCCCAGCGGCGACTCGGCTCTCGCTGGGGTGTTTATTGCGAAAGAAAGTGGTGGACCTGACAAGATTCGAACTTGTGACCTCCCGGTTATCAGCCGGACGCTC
>DXLV01000004.1:38357-83007 GCA_019414545.1 Collinsella sp.
TGTGACCTCCCGGTTATCAGCCGGACGCTCTAACCAACTGAGCTACAGGTCCATCGCGCAAGGGATATATTAGACGAGTCGTTACGCGCGCGTCAACAACTTTTTTGAATATCTTTGAGGGGTGTCGGCCCCGGCTTCCCGGCGGCATGCGAAGTCGCCTGCTCGGACAGTCCTGCTCGCATGGAGAGCACATTAAGTGCTCTCCGGCTCGTGCGGAACTCGCGATCGACTTCGCATGCCGCCGGGCAGCCGGGGCCGACGCGAGGTTCAAGATTGTCAAAAAAGCGGTCGGCGCGCAGTGCGCCGACCGCCGATATATGGGGTCTGATATTTTCTACCAGCTAGGGCCTCTTACTCGTCTAGGAGATCCTCTGGCATGTCGTTGCCGTCGCCTAGATCGACAGGGGTTTCTTCGGGGGCAGAGCCGTCTTCTGTGGCTTCGCCTTCGGGCTTCTCCTTGGCGGCCGTCATGCGGGCTACGGCGCAGATGCGGTCGTTGTCGTCGACGGTCATCATCTTGACGCCCTGGGTGGCGCGGCCGGTCTGGCTGATCTCGTCGGTCTTGACGCGAATGACCGTCGCGCCCTCCGTCACGATGAACAGCTCGTGCTGTGGGCCCACCGTCTTCATGGCCGCGAGGTTGCCCTTACGCTCGGTCATTTGGATGGTGTAGACGCCCTGGCCGCCGCGATTCTGCTCCGGGTAGTCCGCGACCGGCGTGCGCTTACCGTAGCCGCGCTCGGTGATGACGAATAGATCGCCGTTGCCGTTAGTGACTTCCATGCCCAGAACGCTCACGCCGTCCTTCATACCGATACCGCGAACGCCGCTGGTATCGCGGCCGGTGGCGCGCACCTGCTCCTCGGAGAACATGATCGCCTTGCCCGCGGTGGTGGCCAGGATAATCTTGTCGCCCTCGCGCACGCGGCGCACGTTCAGCAGCGCGTCGTCGTCACGCAGGTTGATAGCGATCAGGCCGTCGCGACGGCTGCGGTCATATGCGCTCATTACGGTCTTCTTGACCATGCCGCTCTTGGTGGCAAACATCAGATACTCGTCGGCAGGGAACTCGCGGCAGCTGATGACGCTCGCGATCTTCTCGCCCTCCTCGAAGGGCAGCAGGTTGACGATCGCGGTACCGCGCGCCTGGCGCGTACCCACCGGCAGCTCGTGCACCTTCAGGCGATAGACCTTGCCCTTGCTCGAGAAGAACAGCACGTACTCGTGCGTGGACGCGATGAACATCTCGTCGATAACGTCGTCCTCTTTGAGGTTGACGCCCGACACGCCCTTGCCGCCGCGCTTCTGGGCGCGGTAGGCGGCCACCGGGATGCGCTTGACATAGCCGGTGTGGGTGATGGTCACGACCATGTCCTCGTCGGCAATGAGGTCCTCGACGTCCAGGTCCTTCTCGACATGGCTGATCTCGGTGCGGCGCTTATCGCCGAACTTCTTGGAGATCTCGCGCATCTCTTCCTTAATGACGCCCAGGATCTTCTCCTCGTGCGCCAGCAGGTCCTCGTAGTAGGCGATGGCGCGGCGCAGACCGTCCAGCTCTTCCTGAATCTTGTCGCGCTCCAGGCCGGTCAGGCGGCGCAGCTTCATCTCGAGGATGGCCGTGGTCTGCTCGGGCGTAAAGCCAAAGCGCTCGATCAGGCGGCTGCTGGCCTCGGAATCGGTCTGCGAGGAACGGATGATGCTGATGACCTCGTCAATATGGTCGAGAGCCATCAGGTAGCCTTCGAGGATATGCGCGCGGGCCTGGGCCTTCTTAAGGTCGAAGCGGGTGCGGCGGGTGACGACGTCGACCTGGTGATCGATGTAGTGCTGCAGCATCTCGCGCAGGCTCAGGCATTTGGGAACGCCGTTGACGAGCGCCAGGTTGTTGGCGCCGAAGGTCGTCTGCAGCGAGGTGTACTTATACAGGTTGTTGAGCACGACCTGCGGAATGACGCCCTTCTTGAGCTCGATGACCAGACGGATGCCCTTCTGGTTGGACTCATCGCGCATGTCCGAGATGCCCTCGATGCGCTTGTCGTTGACGAGCTGGGCGATCTTCTCCTGCAGGGTGCCTTTGTTGACCATGTAGGGAATCTCGGTAAAGACCAGGCGGTTGCGGCCGGTCTTGGTGGACTCCACATGTGCCTTGGCGCGCACGGTAATGGAGCCGCGGCCGGTCTCGTAGCTCTGCTTAATGCCGGCGCTGCCCATGATGATGGCGCCGGTGGGGAAGTCCGGACCGGGCATGATCTGCATGAGCTCGTCGACGGTGGCGTCGGGATTGTCGATCAGGTAGCAGGTGGCCTCGATCGCCTCGGTGAGGTTGTGCGGGGCGATGTTGGTGGCCATGCCGACGGCGATACCCTGGCTGCCGTTGACCAGCAGGTTGGGGAAGCGCGCCGGCAGCGCCTGAGGCTCGGCGAGCGATTCGTCGTAGTTGGGCTGCCAGTCGACAGTATCCTTCTGCAGGTCACGCAGCAGCTCCATGGCGGGCTTTGCCAGGCGGCTCTCGGTATAACGCATGGCAGCGGCGCCGTCGCCGTCGATGTTACCGAAGTTGCCGTGACCGTCGATGAGCGGCGTGCGCATGGAGAACCACTGCGCCAGGCGGACCATGGCCTCGTAGACCGCGAAATCGCCGTGCGGGTGGTACTTACCGATAACTTCGCCGACCGTCCAGGCCGACTTCTTGTGCGGGCGGTTGGGGTAGATGCCGCTCTCGTTCATCGCGTACAGGATGCGGCGGTGCACCGGCTTTAGGCCGTCGCGCACGTCCGGCAGGGCGCGCGCCGTGATGACCGACATCGAATACTCGATAAACGATTGCTTCATCTCGCGACCGAACTCCGAAATCTGGAGCTGGCCGCCATTGATATCCTCGCCGGCCGAGGCGCCACGGTCGACTTCGCCAAAGCTCTCCTCGAGCTCACCGTCGTCGTCCTCTTCCTCGTCATCATCGGCATCGGGGTTATAGGCGTCCGGATCGCCGTCCTCGCCCTGCTCAGCACGGGCAAGCAGGCGTTTCAGATCATCGGGCATACCGGCATCGCCGGCCTCGCCCATACCCTCGTTATTGTTGATATCGTCTGCCACGTTACCTCCTCATGGTTTGCGTGGTTCAAATCAGATAGTCCCCGTCCCCGTCACTAGGACGGAGACGGCTTTTCCAGGTGCCGCAGATTCGCTCGAAAGAGGAGGGAAGCGTACTTGGGTACGCGACCGACGATTGAGGGCGAAGGTGCGGTGGCTGGGAAAGCCGCAGGGATTAGGCGTCTAAGAATCGTGCGTCGTGGGCGTGCTTCTCAATGTACTCGCGGCGATAGCCGACCTCGGAACCCATCAGCTCGCGCACGGCGCGGTCCGCCACCACGGCGTCCTCGATCGACACGCGCTGCAGGATGCGGGTCTTGGGGTCCATCGTCGTCGAGGCAAGCTGCTTGGGGTCCATCTCACCCAGGCCCTTGTAGCGCTGGACGGTATAGCCCTTGCGCTTTTTGGTGATCTTGCCGTCCTTGGCCTTGCCGTCCTCGTCGTTATCGTCGGGGTTCAGGCCCAGACTCTGGATGGTGTCGCGCAGGATCTCGTCTTCGGGCTGGCGGCCGTTGGGATACACGTAGTGGATCTTGTTGCGCACCTTAATGCCAAAGATGGGCGGGCAGGCAACATAGACGTAGCCGGCATCGATCAGCGGACGCATGTACTTGTAGAAGAACGTCAGCAGCAGGATGCGGATATGCGCACCGTCGACGTCTGCATCGGTCATGATGATGATCTTGTGGTAGCGCGCCTTGGTGATATCGAAGTCGCCGCCGTCGCCGGCGCTCGTCGTAACGCCGCAGCCGATCGCGGTAATCAGCGACTGGATGGTGTCACTCGAGAACGCGCGATGGTCACCAACGCGTTCGACGTTCAAAATCTTGCCGCGCAGGGGCAGAATCGCCTGGATGTCTCGGCGACGGCCGTCCTTGGCCGAACCGCCTGCCGAGTCGCCCTCTACGATAAAGAGCTCGGTCAGCTCGGCATCGCGCACCGAGCAGTCAGCGAGCTTACCGGGCAGGGACGCCGTCTCGAGCAGGCTCTTGCGGCGGGTCGCCTCGCGCGCCTTGCGGGCGGCGTTGCGCGCTTTGCAGGCCTGTTGCGCCTTCTTGACGATCTCACGAGCGGGCTTGGGATGCTCCTCGAGGTAATCGGTAAGGCCGTCGGTCACGATCTTGAGCGTGAGCGCGCGCATATAGGAGCTGCCGAGCTTGGCCTTGGTCTGACCCTCAAACTGCGGGTCGGGCAGCTTGACCGAGATAACGGCCGAAAGGCCCTCGCGCACATCGTCGCCGGTCAGGTTGGCGTCTTTTTCCTTGAGCAGATTCTGCTTGCGCGCGTAGTCGTTGATCACGCGGGTGAGCGCGGTGCGGAAGCCCTCAAGGTGCATGCCGCCCTCGGGGGTGTAGATGTCGTTGGCAAACGACATGACGTTCTCGCCGTAGCCGCTATTCCACTGCAGGGAAACCTCAACCTCGCCCATCTTGGCCACGGGCGCGTCCGGGTCCGATTTGCCCTCGATGTAGATGGGCTCCTTAAAGGCCTCGGGGACGTCCTTGCCCTCGTTGAGGAACTTGACGAAGTCGATGATGCCGCCCTCGTAGCAAAACTCCTCCACGTGGGGAGTCGCCTCGCGCTCGTCGGTCAGCACGATTTTGAGGTTCTTATTGAGGAACGCCGTCTCCTGCAGACGGTTGTGCAGCGTATCGAAATCGTAGATGCAGGTCTCGAAGATCTCGTCGTCGGGCCAGAAGGTGACGGTGGTGCCCGTCGAATCCGAGGTGCCCACGACCTCCATCTTCTTGACGGTCTTGCCGCGCGAGAACTCCATCTCGTAGGTGTTGCCATCGCGACGAACCTGAACGACCACGCGCTTGGACAGCGCGTTGACGACGGAGATGCCCACGCCGTGCAGGCCACCCGAGACCTTATAGGCCGAGTTATCGAACTTACCGCCGGCGTGCAGGATCGTCATGACGACCTCGAGCGTCGGGATCTTTTTAACAGGGTGCTCGTCGACGGGGATGCCGCGCCCGTTGTCGACGACCGTGATGGAGTTGTCGGCGTGGACCGTCACCTGGATCTCGGTGCAGAAACCGGCCATGGCCTCGTCGACGGAGTTGTCAACGATCTCCCACACCAGGTGATGCAGACCGCTGGCGCTCGTCGAGCCGATATACATGCCCGGGCGCTTACGAACGGCCTCGAGACCTTCGAGAATCTTAATCTCGCCGCCGTCGTAATCGTTTTCGTTTGCCACACGTCCTCCTTCAGTCAAGAAAATGTGTACAGCCTTACTAGTTTATCGTAAAAAAATACCCTCGGGAACGAGGGTATTTGGCTCTACAAGGCCACCAGATGCGATTTAAGGCTCTTTTTTGCTTTGCACGCCCTTGGCCCACTCGGCACTGGCTCTCATGGCATTCTCGAGGGCCTCGCGCAGTTTTTGGTCTTCGATGGGCGCCACTTGGCGCTCGATCTCGGTACGCTCGGCCTCACTTAGGTCGGCGCGCGGGGCCGGCGATCGCTCGGTCGTCGCCGGGCGCAGGCGCTCCTTGGCGGCGGGCGGTGTGTGACCGGGCGCGGTGGTTTTGAACACCAGGCCGTCCACATGCGCGCCGGCGCGCTCCATGCGTGCGCGGATGATCTCGCGCAACAGCGTCATTTCCTGCGTCCACGAGGGCGAGTCGAGATATACCAGCAGCTCATTGGACTCGGGCAGGTAGCGCAGTCCCGTCACATGCCGTCCCTCGCGCGTGCCCGAGCACACCGCGTTCCATGCGCGATAGACCGCACGCGACTCCTCGGCGGCCTCCATCTGCGCACGGCGCTCAGGGGTCGCAGCCGCCAGGATGCGCTGGCGCTCTGCGTTCAAAAAGCCACTGAAGCCGACCGTCTCGCTCTCGCGCTCGTAATTAGCACGTCTCACCCATGCTCACCACCTTGGCTCGATCAAGCAGGTCATCGGTAAAGTACCCCAGGTTGGTCGTGGTTATGACCGTCTGGATATCATCGCCGATCAGCCGCAGGAAAGCGCCGCGACGCTCGCCGTCGAGCTCGCTCATCACGTCGTCCAAAAGCAGCAGTGGGGCGGTGCCCAGGACATCGCGAGCCACGGCCACCTCGGCCACCTTCCAGGACAGCACCAACGTTCGCTGCTGTCCTTGGCTGGCAAATGAACGGGCGGAGCGACCCGCCACGGTAAATTCAATCTCGTCGCGATGCGGTCCCACCAACGTCACGCCGCGGCGAATTTCCTCGTCGGCGTGCTCATCAAGGGCGGCCAGCATGCGCTCGTACGCCCAGCCCTTCAGCTCTTCGCGATCCTCGACCTGGGGTAAATCCCCCAGCGTGGACGCATAGGACACGTTGGCGGCTTCACCGGACGCTACTTGCCCGTAGGCAGCGCGCACATGGCCCGCCAGCCGGTCGAGCAGGGCCAACCGGTGCACGAGCAGGGCCGAGCCCGCGCGGGCAATCGATTCGTTCCACGCGCCGAGCATCTCGCGGCAGCACCAGGTCTCCTTGAGCAGGGCGTTACGCTGGGTCACGCAGCGCCCATAGGTGTTCGCAAGATCGGCATAGCGTGCGCTCAGTTGCATGCCAAAGTCATCGAGGGCGGCGCGGCGCACACTGGCGCCCCGCTTAACCATGTCCAGATGGTCGGGGCAAAACAGCACGCTCGGCAGAACCCCGCGCACACCGGCGGCAGAGCATCTCTTGCCGTTGCGGCTAAACGAGCGCTTACCGTCCTCCGCGCTCAGTCCCATATCAAGCACGCGGCCGTCGCCCTCGAGTCTCAGCTCGACCTTGCACGAGCCCACGCCGTCATGGACGAGCTCGGCTGCGGTCGGATGCCTAAACGAGGCGCCGCTCGTCAGCAGCTGCAGCGCCTCTATGAGATTGGTCTTTCCCGCCGCGTTGGGTCCCGCAAGTATCGTCACGCCCTCGTCCAGGGCAAGGTGATAGCTATCGAAGCTGCGGTAGTGCGCGACGGAAAGATCGCGGGCGAACATGGTCATGGCGCAGCGCTAGATGCGGACCGGCATGACCAGGTACAGGTAGTTGATCTTGTCGTAGGACTTAAAGATGCCCGCCTGCGAGTAGCTCTTGAGCTCCAGCGTGATCTCCTTCTCCTTGGACAGGGCATTGAGGCAGCCGAAGATGTAGTGGTAGTTGAAGGCGATGGTACCCGACTCGCCCTCGGCCTCGACATCGATCGTCTCCTGCGCAAGGTCCTGGTCATTGGAAATGGAGGACAGGCCCATCTGCCCGTTCTCGACATCGATCTCGAACTTGACGGCGGGGTTGGCGCTCGCGATAACGGCCACGCGCTTGAGGGCGGCGTTAAAGGCGGCGACGTCGATCTTGACGCTCGTCACGCACGAATCGGGGATGAGCTGCTTGTAGTTGGGGTACACGCCCTCGATGCGACGCGACACGTAGGTGGTGTTGCCGGCCTCGAAGACGACCTGGGTGTCGGTAGCCCCGATCATGATGGTCGCTTGGCTGGCCATGATGTTCAGCGCGTCGTTAAAGGCGTCAGCCGGAACGTTGAGCTCAAAGGAGCCCTCGAGGGTCGAGGTCTCGACCTGCGTATCGCACACGGCCAAGCGGAAGGAATCGGTCGCTACCAGGCGTACGGTGTTGTTCTCGACCTTCATGTGCACGCCGCCCAGGATGGGGCGAGCCTTGTCGGTCGAGGTGACGCGCCACACGCGGCCGACCATTTCGGACAAGACATCGGTCGGCAGCTCCACGGCACTCTCGATGGCATAGGCCGGAAACTCGGGGAAGTCATTGGCGTCGAGCGTGTTCAGGCGGAAAGAGCTCTTCTCGCAACCAATCAGCACCTGGTGCTCGGACAGCTCAAAGGTAACCGGGGCATCGGGGAGGGTCTTGGTGATATTGGAGAGCATCTTACAGGGAATAACCATCTCGCCCTCTTCTTCGACATGCGCCGCGATGCGATGACGGATCGAGATGGTGTAGTTAGAGGTCTGGAATTCCAAGATGCCGTCTTGGGCCTTAACGAGCACGCCCGACAGGATGGGGAGGGTGGATGCCGAAGCGACACCCTTCATAACGACGCCGATGGCTTGTGTAAGCGAGCTCTGGCTGACGGTGAACTTCATCTTTTAATACCTTTCTATAGATATAAATATCTTAATAATAGTAATAGCACTGACGAAACTGTTGATTACTCCCAAAGACGCAGGTCAGACCCAGAAAGAGAATCGACAGCAACCTGTGTGCAACAGGGGTGGTTTTCCACGTTCAAAACCTGCGCAAAACTTTTCATCACCGCGGGTTGGGTTTTAGACACCTTATGCCCGTGGTTTCGACAAGTTTTCAACAGGTGTCTCTATTTCCCTACGAGCGCAGTGTAATTTTATCGCGCAGCGACTTGAGGTCTTCGGTGACGGTGCGGTCTTCCTGGATCATCTTCTGGACCTTTTTGTAGCTCGTACTGACGGTCGAGTGGTTGCGGTTGCCAAATTCGGCGCCCACCGCCGTGGTCGTCATCTCGCACATCTCGATGGCCAGGTAGATAGCGATATGGCGTGCTTTGGCGATATTGGCGTTGCGACGCGGGCCGATGAGCTCCTCGTGCGTCACGCCGTACTGCTCTTCGATGACGGACTGAACCGTCTGGACGTTGATCTTTTTGGCCGATGTGTCGAAGTACTGGCTGGCGATGGCGTCGATATCGTCAAAGGTGAGCTCCCCGCCCTCGCGCTCGCGGTCGCCCGCCTCGCCGGCGCAGCGCTCGCAAAAGCTCTCGAGTTCGCGGATGTTGGTGCCCGAGACCTCGGCCATGTGTTTAAAGTGCTCGTCGGTCAGGTGCCCGCTGTCGCCCCCATAGGCCGCCAGCAGCGAGTCGTCGCCTGCCTCGGGAGCGGCGACGATGGTGTTCTCGTAATAGCGCTGCAAGATCTTGTATTTCATCTCGTAGCTGGGCTCTGCGACCAGGCAGAGCATGCCGGCGTTGAAGCGGCTGGTCAGACGCTCGTCCATGCTCAGGTCCTTGGGGGCGCGGTCTGCCGCGATGACGACCTTCTTGTTGTTGCGGATGAACTCGTCCATGAGCTGGAAAAAGTAGTCCACGCTCGCGCGCTTGCCGATGATGTTTTGGATGTCATCGATGATGAGCACGTCCACGCCGTGGTATGCCTGCATGATAGGGGCGTTGCTCTTCTTTTGGCGGTCGAACTCGGTCATCAGGTCGTCCAGATATGCCTGGGAGTTGGCATACTTGACCTTGATCTCGGGCGACTTCTCGGCGAGCTCGTTTTTGATGGCAAGCAGCAGGTGCGTCTTGCCCAGGCCCGATTTGCCGTAGATGAACAGTGATGTGCACGTGCCGCGCTCGTCCGCGAGGGCGGCAAACTTGAGTGCCGAGCGATAGGCATGGCTGTTCTCGGGGCCGTAGACAAAGTTCTCAAAGGTAAATTTTGAGTTCGCGGCGAGTGGGGCTCCATCCGTATTCTGCTCGGCCGGCACGGTCGGTGCTGGCATGGGTGAAGCGGGGGTCGCGGCTTGCGTGGACTTAGTCGGCGCTCCGCCCTTCATCTGGTTCATCATGCGACGAAAATCATCGGCCGAGAGCGTGTTCTTGATTGCAATGCCCGAATCCGCGCCCGCCGCTGCGTCATGAGCGATGGGCATGTGCGTGACGGGTGCGTTCGTTGACGTCGCAGCGGCGGTCGGCAACGATGCCATGGTTTCACGGGAAACATCGCTGTGCTGGTGCTCGATTGTCGGCACGTCGCCTGCGGAGGCTGGCGCCGCAGGGGAAGCAGCGGGAGCCGTGGCGGGCACCGTCGCGGCAGCAGATTCGGCCGTTGCGCCTTGCGGTGCCACGATGTCGAGCGCGATCGGAGCAAAGGCGATTTCTTCCAGATAGGCCTCAATAGTCGGCTGATGCTTTTTGAGCTGCGCGATGGCAAAGCGCGAGGGGGCCTCGATCGTGAGCGTATCTTCGGTCAGGCTTATGGCGCGCGATTGCCCCAGCATGTTGATGAGGCGTGCATCTTGGCCGTCGCGCTGGCAAAAGGCGATGGCATCCCCCAGGATGATGCTTGCTTCCTCGTCCACTGTCTCTCCCGTTCTTTAGCTCTGAGCTCGTACGCGAGCGGCGCCGAGTTCGGTCAGATGGTATTTCTGGCCATGCTTGATGACCAAGCCGGCCTGCGCCAAGTCATTGAGCGTGCGTGACCAAGTGGGGGCCGAGTTTCCAAACGCCCTCGCCAGATCGGTTGCACCGCACGCTTGATTTTGCGCCAGATAGCCCAGCGCGGCGTTGCCGCGATCGCTTACGAACACGTCCGGCTGTGGCTGCGCATACTGATTTGCTGCATTAGGATACATCATTTGAGCTGCTGGTTGTTGAGAACTCTGCATCGGTGGCATTTGCTGTTGAAAACTTTGAGGCCACTGTTGGTAAGGCTGCGGAGGCATCTGCTGGGCCCAAGGGTTGTACTGCTGCTGCGGCATCTGCTGGTACGGCTGCTGATATCCCTGCTGGTACTGTTGCGGGAACTGCTGGCCATACCCCAGTGGCGGCATCTGCTGATATGGATATCCCTGTTGGTACGGCTGATAGCCCATTTGCTGGCCACCCGGTGCCCCCGTCGCCTGCTGCATTGCTGCTGCATCCTGATCCGCCAGCGGCATGGTCTCTGGCATGTTTGGCGGCATCGACATCGATGTCGCCTGGGGCTCTTGTGTAGGAAGCATTCCGGGCTGCTGCATCTGTCCCACGGGGGGCTGCATCTGCTGCGTTGCCATGGGCTGCTGAGCAAAAGCTCCCGGCAGGGGGTATGTGGGATGCTCCGTCTCGGGCCGCACGGCAGCACCGCGTCCGCCGGCACGCTCGATTTCCTGCACGCGTTTAGGGTTCAGGCTTACCGTAACCACGGTGCCGTTGCCCATGTTGTCCTCGATGGATACGGCACCGCCGGCGTTTTCCAAATACTCCTGCACCATGGGAAACCCTGCTCCGGTTCCACGGATATAGCGCTTCATCTTGCTGTTTGCGCTGGTAACGCCAAAGTCGAAAGCGCGTTCCTTGTCGTCGATGCCGGGTCCTTGATCGGCAAAGCGGATGGTGTCTCCGCCGTCCAGAATCGAGATGATGGGCTCGGCAAAGTGCGCGTGGATAAAGTTTTCGACAATCTCGCGGATGACCATGAGCGAGATATGGCCGCCTTGTTCTTTCATACACTGGTAGACGGTGTTGGTGGTCTCTTCCAAATACGTGCGGACATCTTGCGGATCAATGACGATCACACGCGGTGTCGACAGCATGTCGTCATAGACGGCGATGCGTGCGGCGTACATGGCTTTTGGCGCCTGCGTGGTCGTCTGCTCGCCTTCCTCACGCTCTTCGCGCACGCCGGTGATGTGCTCGTTGTCGGGTGCCGGGTCTCCGGAATCGACCATGGTGTAAAAGTCGTCAGACATGCCGCTCGCAATCTTTCAAAAGGTTTCGAACAAATAGTAGCTCACCGTGCAATGTTTCTCATCTTTCGACAACTTTTCAAAACCTGTTGAAAACTTTGGAAAACGGACGAAAAGTTCTCAACATTGCCAACATGACCTGTTGAAAACTCGATGAAATATCGTGAAAAGTTGCCATGCACCGCTAAATCGAGCTCGGCTTATGGGGGAACCGTGTGAACTGCGCAACCTTTTACCTTTGATTTCTTGACATTTGAACATTGATTTCCCTACAATCTTCAAGCTCACGTGTCTATATCTGCGTCCGCGCCCCCGCGGACACTCGAAATGCAGCAGGAGGAACTTAAGATGAAGCGTACGTATCAGCCTAATAAGCGTAAGCGTGCCAAGACCCATGGCTTCCGTGCCCGTATGGCCACTAAGGGTGGTCGTGCCGTGCTCGCCCGTCGTCGCGCCAAGGGCCGCAAGCGTCTCACTGTCTAGCAGCGATACACACATCTCGCATGAAGACTATTAAGTCTCGGCAAGATTTCGAGCATGTGTTCAGTCAGGGGCGTCGTTTCAATCACCCTCTGATTCGAATGACCATATGTGAATCGGTTGGCGAAGGCGACTCCGGAAGGGTCGCCTTCGTTGGTGCTAAACGGCTCGGTTGTGCTGTCGTGCGCAACCGTTCTAAGCGTGTGATGCGCGAGGCCGCCCGCAGCTGTGGATTTCCCGTTGCGGGTTATGACATCATCTTGTTCGCAACTCCCAAGACGAAGGATTCCTCGCCGCAGGAGATGGACAAGGCATTGCGTTCGCTTATGAAACGCGCCGGCGTTGCCGGGGAGGAGCGATGAGCAATCACGTTTTGCGACGTGTTGCCATCGCTCCTATTCGCATATATCAACAGGTTATTTCGCCCTTATTACCTGACGCTTGCATTTATTACCCAACGTGCTCGCAATACGCCATTCAGGCGATTGAGCGGTACGGTGTTTTGAGAGGCTGCTGGCTTGCCGTGAGGCGCATCGCTCGCTGCAATCCCCTGCACGTCGGCGGTTATGACCCTGTGCCCTAGCGGGCACTCGCTATCGGAGGAAAACTTACATGTGGGATTGGATCGTTAACATCCTTTTCGAGCTGCTCAAGCTCATCCAGACCTTTGCGGTCGACTGGGGCCTGTCCATCATCATCCTGGTGGTCATCATCCGTCTGCTGCTGACGCCGCTTATGCTCAAGTCGACCAAGTCGACGGCTCGCATGCAGGTGCTGCAGCCCAAGATGCTCGAGATCCAGGAGCGTTACGCCGACGATCCCCAGCGTCAGGCCGAGGAGATGCAGAAGTTCTACAGCGAGAACAAGTTCAACCCCATGGCTGGTTGTCTGCCGCTTCTGATTCAGATGCCTATCCTGTTTGCCCTGTTTACGCTGCTTCGTAACCTGCCGCAGTACTTTAACGACGGCACGTTCTCGTTCTTCAACATCCTGCCCGACCTGACCACCACGCCGAGCGCTTCCTTTGCCGATGGCTTTATGGTTGCGCTGCCTGCGCTGGTTTGCCTGATTCTGTTTGCTGTCTTGACCCTGATTCCGCAGCTGTATATGTCTCGCAATCAGACTGGTCAGCAGGCCCAGAGCATGCGCATGATGGCCGTCGTCATGACCGTCATGATGCTTTGGATGGGATGGAGCCTGCCCGTCGGCGTTCTGCTGTACTACGATGTGTCCTCTGCCTGGCAGGTTATCCAGCAGATCTTCGTGACGCAGAAGGTCATCGACAAGGCGAAGGCCGATGAGGAGGAGCGCCTTAAGAACGCGCCGCTGCAGGTTGAGGTCACTCGTCGCGAGAAGAAGCCGCGCCCGCACAAGAAGAAGTAGCGGGATATCAATCTTATTTAGGTACCTAACTTTTGGAGTACGTTATGTCTGAAGAGATCATCGAGGATATGCTTGAGGAGGTTGCCCCGCAGGTCGCGGGCGATTATCCCGAGATTGCACAGCGCTACAAGGCCGGTGAAGAGCTGACCGACGAGGAGCTCGACACCATTGCCGATGTCGCGATTTCCATCCTGCGTTCCATCCTTTCGCACTTCGATGCCGCCAACTCTCCTATCGATGAGTATGAGGGCGACGAGGGTGAGCTGATTCTGGATGTAACGGCTCCCGACCTTGCTGTTCTCATTGGCCGTCATGGTCGCACCCTTGATGCCCTTCAGGTTATGTTTTCTTTGCTAGTGAGCCGCAAGCTTGGCTTTAGGTATCCGGTTGTAGTGGACGTCGAGGGATACAAGAGCCGCCGTCAGGACAAGGTTGCCTCCATGGCACAGTCTGCAGCCGAGCGTGCCATCCGCACTCATAAGAGTGTTTCGCTTCCGCCCATGAATGCCTACGAGCGCCGACTGGTTCACATTGCACTTCGTGGCAATGACGCCGTCGATACTCATTCTGAGGGTTCTGACCCCGATCGCCATGTGGTGATTGTTGCTCGATAATCTACTCGAGCTTATGCTTAAGGGGACGTGGTTTCCACGTCCCCTTTTTTTGTCAAAAGTTCTCGATACACTGATTTTTGTCAGAAAGGAGCTTTCGTTGTTAGTACTTACTGATCAGCAGGCTGACGAGATGTTGAGTCGTCTAACTTCCTATTGCAAAGAGTATTCCTTGAGCGTAACTGATGTTGAGCTGAGGAAATGTATTCAGCATTTGGATTTGGTTCTGGAAACAAATAAGACAACCAATCTCACCCGTATTCTTAACATAGAAGATGCTGCGGTACTACATATCCTCGACTCTCTTGTTTTGCTCCCTTATATCAATAAGGCTCCTGAGGGAGCTTTGCTCGATATGGGAACAGGTGCGGGCTTCCCCGGTATTCCTTTAACCATAACCACGCATCGTAAAGCTACTTATATTGACTCTGTTGGCAAGAAGGTTGATGCTGTCAATTCTTTTGTCCATGCTCTTGGATTGAAACATGCTCATGCCGTTCATGATCGTCTTGAAGAATATGCTCGAAGCCATAAGAAGCAGTTCTCTGTCGTAACCGCCCGTGCACTGGCCCCTCTACCGATTCTTGTTGAGTATGCGGCTCCGTTCCTCAAGGATGGAGGTCTATTTGTTATCACCAAGGGCAATCCTTCGGATGAGGAGCTTGCTTCCGGCATGTCAGCAGCTAAGATTTGCGGCTTCACTTTGCTTCTGAATGACGCAATCGATTTGCCTGAGGGCTTGGGCCACAGGGAGTTCATTGTTCTTAAGAAGAGTCATCCAGCATCTGTTTCATTGCCTCGTGCAAATGGCATGGCAAAGAAGAATCCGCTTGCCTAGATGTTTCACGTGAAACATAATGGATACTAACAACTTGCAGTGTTTCACGTGAAACATGGCAGTTGATATCGAATCGGAATGTTTCACGTGAAACATCCTCCGTTTGACAGCTTTAATACACACCAGGAGGGACCGTGGGATTTCGCGACGTTAAGCGTTCTAAGAACGCAAAAGACACGCGTATCATTGCAATCATCAATCAAAAAGGCGGCGTCGGTAAGTCAACAACGGCTGTAAATCTTGCAGCAGCACTGGGTGAGCAGGGTCGTAAGACACTGATTGTCGATTTTGATCCGCAGGGAAACAGTACCAGTGGATTTGGAATTGAAAAAGAAGACCTTGATCACTGCATCTATGATGCATTGTTGAATGATGTGCCGGCAGAATCGCTTGTTCTTGATACAAATTGCAAAAAGGTATTCGTAATTCCAGCTACGATTCAGCTTGCAGGTGCTGAAATTGAGCTCGTAAGCGCAATTGCTCGTGAAACCCGCCTCAAAGACTTGCTTGAGCCGATTCAGGACGAGTTCGATTTTATTTTCATTGACTGTCCTCCTTCGCTCGGCCTGCTTACAATCAATGCCTTGACCGCAGCAGATAGCGTTTTGATTCCAATCCAGTGTGAGTATTACGCACTCGAGGGCGTTACGAAGCTGCTTGAGTCAATGAAGATGGTCAAATCACGTCTGAACAAGGGCTTAGACACCTATGGCGTGCTTATGACCATGTATGACTCACGTACTTCTTTGTCGAATCAGGTTGTTGAGGAAGTTCAATCGTACTTTGGTGATAAGGCGTTTAAGACGCTGATTCCCCGTACTGTTAAAATCTCTGAAGCTCCGTCTTTTGGAGAACCGGTAATTACCTATGCACCTCAAAATAAGGGTGCAAAAGCGTATATGAACCTTGCAAAAGAGGTGATCAAGCGTGCCTAGTGCAAAGAAACGCGGTGGATTGGGACGCGGACTCAATGCTTTGGTCTCAGAGGCTGAGTATGAGACCGGTGGTTCTGCTGCATCTGCTTCAAATACAGCATCTGAAACAAAACTACCGGTTGAGGATATCGTTCCCAACCCTAATCAACCGCGAATACACTTTAATGAAACTGAACTTCGCGAGTTGAGCGAGTCAATCCAAGAACATGGCGTTTTGCAGCCGCTTTTGGTTCGCAAGCATGGAAACGGCTATGAGATCATCGCTGGTGAGCGTCGTTACCAGGCGTCAAAGCTTGCTGGTCTTGAGGAGCTGCCTGTCATCATTAAAGATGTTAATGATGAAGAGATGCTGGCTCTTGCTCTTATCGAAAACCTTCAGCGTTCTGATCTGAATCCCGTCGAAGAGGCTAAGGGCTATCGCCAGCTCATTGATGCCAGCGGTATGACCCAGGAGGCATTGTCGAAGGCAGTAAGCAAATCACGCTCTGCAATTACAAATTCGCTGCGCCTTCTCGATCTCCCCGAAGTAGTTCAGCAGATGATTTTTGAGGGTAAACTTACTGCTGGTCACGCACGTGCGATTCTTGCAGTTCCCTATGAGGATGCTCGAATTCGACTTGCAGAGAAGGTTGTTGCGGAGGGCCTTTCTGTAAGAGCGACAGAAAATCTTGCTCCATTGTTTTCTGCCGGAGAGACACCTAAGACGCCGCGGCCTGCAACGCCTCAGTCTTTTAAAAAGGCTGCGCGTGTACTTCGTCAGGTATTTAATACCAACGTGCGCGTGAAAAGCTCGCGTGGAAAGAATAAGATTGAGATTGAGTTTAAAGACGAGGAAGAGCTCTCTCGTATTCTTGGTGAAATGATTCAGTTTGATCAAGGAGGCCAAGATGAGGAATAAGATTTTAACTGCGATTGCATTGGTGACGACTGTCGCGGCCGGTGCCTTTGCTGGCTATAAGATCGCGACAGACGATGAACTTCGAGGTCGTTTGCTTCGTGGTGCGCAAGATATCGTTGATACATCCAAGAAGAAAATGGATGTTATGACAGAAGATGTTGCCATGCGCACTGCTCAGGTAACAAAAAATCCTAAGATTAATCAAGGTTGGGTTAGCAACCAATGGGAAAATGTAGGCTATTAGGTACCTAACAATTACCCTGCATATTTTGAGCGGCCCTTGTCTGATTCATGAGACAAGGGCTGCTTATTTTGTCCGTAAACAATGGGGAAGCTAGCAGCGGTCCAAAATTGAGGTCAATAAATGAAACGGCCCCTGTTGCATATCCTGCAACAGGGGCCGTCCGATGTTTCACATGAAACGTTTTGGAGTGCGACTCCCCTATGCGCTCTTCTGAACTTTGAAGCGCTGTTTCAGCTGTCCGCAAGCGGCGTCAATATCGTTACCACGGGAGTTACGAATCGTGGTCTCGATGCCACGGGACTCAAGACGACGCTGAAGATCCTCAACCTTATGAATCGGCGACGGCTTGAGCGGGCTGCCCTCGATGTCGTTAAGTTGAATCAGGTTAACGTGGCACAGCGTTCCCTCGCAGAAGTCGCAGAGTGCCTGCATCTCGGGATTCGTATCGTTGACGCCTTCGATCATGGCATACTCATAGGTCGGGCGGCGGCCAGTCTTCTCGGTGTAGAGCTGAAGCGCTTCGTGAAGGCGAAGCAGCGTGTATTTCTTAACACCGGGCATGAGCTTATTGCGCGTCGACTGGATGGCGGAATGCAGGGAAACGGCAAGAGTGAACTGCTCGGGGATATCGGCAAATTTGCGAATACCGGGAATAACGCCGCTGGTAGAGACGGTGAGGTGACGAGCGCCGATACCGATACCATCGGGGTCGTTGAGGATACGCAATGCCTTGAGAACCTCGTCGTAGTTGGCAAACGGCTCGCCCTGGCCCATGAAGACAACGCTTGTGGCACGCTCGCCAAAGTCGTTGGATACATGAAGCACCTGGTCGACGATCTCTTGAGCGGTCAGAGAGCGCTTGAGGCCGTTGAGACCGGTAGCGCAAAAGGCGCAGCCCATGCCGCAGCCTGCCTGGGTGGAAACGCAGACGGAAAGTTTGTTACGACGGGGCATGCCGACAGTCTCGACGGAAATGCCATCGTGGTACTCGAGCAGATACTTGCGCGAGCCATCTTTGGAAACCTGCTTGGTGAGTTCAGTCGGCGTATCAAAGGCAAAAGCCTCTTTAAGCTGCTCACGGAAAGCCTTGGGAAGGTTGGTCATATCGTCAAACGAACAAACGTTCTTCTCAAAGACCCATTCGATGAGCTGCTTCGCGCGGAAGGCGGGCTGGCCAAGTTCGGCCACGAGCTCGCGAATATCGTTTTGGCTCAAGTCGCGAATGTCCTGAGATTTAGTCCTGGGATTCATGGAAGCCTTTCGATTTTGGGGAAACGTAGAGGGTATCGCTACAATATGGTATCAGCTGCAGAAATTATAGAGGAGGAGTCTGCCCATGCCGGGTAAAAGCCTAGAGAACATGCACGTAGCGGTCTTGGCGGGCGGTCATTCCGCCGAGCGCGAGATCTCGCTCGATTCGGGAAAGAACGTTGTGGTGGCACTGAAGGAAGCCGGCTACACCTCGGTGGAGCTGCTTGACACGGCCGCTGATGACTTTATGGTAACCATGGCGACCGGCGGATTCGATGTGGCATTTATCGCCATGCACGGCGCCGGCGGTGAGGATGGCGCCATGCAGGGTGCCATGGAGACCCTGGGTATCCCCTACACGGCCTCGGGCGTACTTGCCAGCGCCTGCGGTGCCGACAAGGAGGTCTCTAAGCTCCTGTACGCCAAGGCGGGCATTCCCATTGCCCCCGGCCTTGCGCTCGAGGTGGGCGATGAAGTCGATATCGATCATATCGTCGAGGTTTGTGGCGAGCGCTGCTTTGTGAAGCCGGCCGTCAACGGTTCCAGCTATGGCATTTCCCTGGTCCATGAGCCCTCCGAGCTGCCCGCGGCAATCGCCAAGGCGTTTGAGTACGGCGACAAAGTGCTGGTCGAGAAGTGCATCGAGGGTACCGAGATCACCGTTGGCGTATACGGCGAGGATGACGTGCGCGCCCTGCCGATTGTCGAGATCCGTAAGCCCGAGGACTGCGAGTTCTACGATCTGGACGTGAAATATGTCGACCCTACGGACATCCATCACATTCCGGCGCAGATTTCACCCGAGAATTACGCTCGCGCTCAGGAACTTGCCTGTGCCGCTCACAAGGCCCTCGGTTGCCTGGGTATCTCGCGCAGCGACTTTATTGTGAGCGAGGACGGCCCCGTTATCCTCGAGACCAATACCATTCCCGGCATGACCGATACGTCGCTGTATCCGGATGAGATCCGCCACACCGACGACATGACGTTCCCGCAGGTCTGTGACAGCCTGATCCGTATGGGCCTTCGTCGAGCGGGCATTGCATGCTAATCGAGGACGCGGTTTCGTCAGGAACGCCGCAGTTTGTCATCGACTCCTATGCCACGCTTGCCGACCGCGCCAAAACGCAGTCCTTCGGCCTTATCGAGGAAGATGTGATTATCCTCGATACCGAGACCACGGGTCTTTCGGTGCAGGACAACGAGCTGATCGAGATCTCGGCGGCCCGTCTTTTGGGCCGCGAGGTCATCGACCGCTTCGATACCTTCGTGCATCCCAGGCAGCTGATTCCCGCCGAGATTACCGAGCTCACGAGCATTACAAATGCCGATGTGGCAGATGCCCCGTCGGCGGTTGAGGCCGTCGCCGCTCTCGCCGATTTTGTCGGTGGCTGCCCGGTGATCGCACACAACGCCACGTTCGACCGCTCGTTTATCGAGTCGGTCAAAGGCGGCGTCAACGTGAGCGATATTTGGATCGATTCGCTGGCGCTGTCGCGCATCGCGCTTCCGCGCCTGGCCTCGCACAAGCTGTCTTTTATGGCCGATCTGTTTGGCTGCGACTCGGTATCACACCGTGCCAATGCCGACGTCGACGCCCTGTGTGGCGTATGGCGCGTGTTGCTCGTGGCGCTCACCGACTTGCCCCAGGGCCTCATGGCGCGCCTAGCCGACATGCATCCGGACGTGCCTTGGTCCTATCGTCCTATCTTCTCATTCTTGGCAGGGCAGAACCCTGGTTCTATCTTCTCTCTCAGCGCCGCTCGTGCTGACGTTCTCAAGGCCGATCGCGCCGACGATCGGGTGGACGCCGATGAACTGCCGGTTCTCAAGATGCCGAGTCGTGAGGAGATTGAGGCAGACTATGCGCCAGGTGGCCTAGTCAATCGCATGTATCCCACCTACGAGCCGCGTGATGAGCAGATCGCGATGGCGCTCGAGGTCCGCGATGCGCTGGTCACGGGCACTCATCGAGTAATTGAGGCAGGCACAGGCGTCGGCAAATCGATGGCCTATCTGGTGCCTTTTGCCGAGGCAGCACGCCGTAACAACATCACGGTTGGTATTGCGACCAAATCGAACAATCTTGCCGACCAGCTCATGTACCATGAGCTGCCAAAACTTGCCGAGCAACTGGACGGTGGTCTGTCATTTTGCGCGCTCAAGGGGTATGACCACTATCCGTGCCTGCGCAAGCTTGAGCGCATGAGCCGCGGCCAGGTCGAGATTACCACCAAGCGCGATCCGGCGGACACGCTCACGGCGGTCGCGGTCATTATGGCGTACGTCTGCCAATCAGCCGATGGCGACCTCGACTCGCTCGGCATTCGGTGGCGCAGCGTCAACCGTCCCGACTTTACGACGGCCTCGCGCGAGTGTGCTCGTCGCCTCTGCCCGTTTTTCCCTGATAAATGTTTGGTCCACGGTGCTCGCCGTCGTGCGGCGCATGCCGATGTGGTGGTCACCAACCATTCCCTGCTGTTCCGCAACGTCGCGGCCGAGGGCAGGATTTTGCCTCCGATTCGTCATTGGGTAATCGACGAGGCCCATTCCATCGAGCGCGAGGCGCGCCGTCAGTGGGCGCGCGTGGTGTCGGCGGACGAATCACGCGTCCTGTTCGAGCGCCTGGGTGGCTCGAGCACCGGCGCACTAAGCCAGGTTTCCCGTGATTTGGCAACCTCCGAGGGCTCTACGCTCTATCTGGGCCTTACTGCCAAGGCGACGTCGACGGTTGCCCGCGCGAGCATGGCAATCGCCGACGTGTTCGATGGCGTTCGCGAGCTCGGCCGCCGTGCGCGTGGGGGTTATGACAATGCCAATCTATGGATTGGCCCCGAGCTGCGCGAATCAGACGACTGGCATGATTTCTTACAGTCGGCCTACACTGGCATCGACGCATTGGAACAAGCTGACAAGAGCGTCGACGCGCTGGTGCAAGCCGTCGCCGCCGACAAGCCCGAGGTTGTTGTCGACCTGGGTGATATCTCGCGCCGCCTGTACGAGCTGGCCGAGAACCTCAAACTCATCATTGATGGTACCGATGAACACTACGTGTATTCGCTGCAGGTCAATCGCAGGCTGCGTGCCGGCGGAGAGTCAATGACCGCAGAGCGCATCGACATTGGCGAGGCCTTGGCAACCGAGTGGCTGCCCGAGGTTCACACGGCTATCTTTGCCTCGGCGACCATGACGGTGTCCAAAAGCTTTGAGCACTTTAACCATGCGGTCGGCCTTGATCGCATCGGTGCTTCAACGTCGTCATCGCTGCACTTGGATTCGAGCTACGACTTCGATTCGAACATGGCTGTAGTCGTTGCGGGCGATATCCCCGATCCGCGCGATCGTGAGAGCTATCTTACGGCGCTCGAGCGCGTACTGGTCGACGCCCATCTTGCCATGGGCGGATCGGTGCTCACGTTGTTCACCAATCGGCGCGACATGGAGGACCTATACGCCCGCGTTGAGCCCAAGATGGCCCGTGCGGGTCTGGAGCTCAACTGCCAGCAGCGCAACTCATCTCCTCGTCGCCTGCGCGACCGGTTTATCAACGAACCGACCTCGTCGCTTTTTGCGCTCAAGGCCTTCTGGGAGGGGTTTGATGCCAGCGGCGAGACGCTGCGCTGCGTCATCATTCCCAAGTTGCCGTTCTCGAGCCCCACGGACCCGCTCTCGTGCGAGCGCAACCTGCGCGAAGACCGCGCATGGGCGCGCTATTCGCTGCCCGAGGCGGTGCTCGAGGTTAAGCAGGCCGCGGGGCGTTTGATTCGCTCGTCGACCGATAGCGGTGTGCTGATCTTGGCGGATCCTCGCCTGGTGACGAAGGGCTATGGCAAGAAGTTCTTAACGTCGCTGCCCACGAGCTCCTACCAGCGCATCGAATCGGCGCAGATCGGGCACTATCTACAGCTGTGGCGTGCACGCCACGAGCGGCGGCGCTAAAGCGGACAGACGAGGGTTTTTGCCATATCGCACAGACGCTTTGACAGGGCGGGGTCATCCAAGATGCGGATGGCTCCGCCCACTGCGATTATCTGGCTCAGCAGCCAACGCTCGGAGCCGTAATGTACGGTTACCGTTGCCATGTCTGTCCCGCTGCGTTCGATTAGGGTGATGCCGGCCCAGTCCAGATGCTCCGCCATATCGAATGGCATCAAGAGCTTTGCGCTACGCTGCGTCCGGGCAAGGGAATCGTGGAGGGATGCAACGTCCGGTGCGTGAGGCACGACGGAGTCTTCCGTCAAGGCGAGTCCCTCGATTTTATCCATGCGATAGGTGCGCTGCTCATCGACCGCGATGTCCCAGGCAATCAGATATGTTTGGTCGCCGTTTGCTGTAATGCGCAAGGGGTCGACCAGACGCTCGCGTGGCCGCGCATCGTCCATCGAGCGATACGAGATACGACAGCGAACGCCGTCCTGAATGGCGCAGCTCAGCTGCTGCCAGTGCGACCCGTGGTTGACGGTGTCAAAGACGTGCTGGTTATAGCCGAGCTCTTCGGGTAGAAGAGCATGTCGAATTCGAGCTGCCGTCTGCGGCTCGATCCCCAACGATTCAAGTTCGTGGTTGAGCACAGCGCCCTCGGCGGTACTCAAGCGCAGCGGTAGCACACGTCCGGCGTCACCGGTGAGGACCACACGCTCGCCGTGGCATTCGCAGATGATGCGCGCACCCGATTCTCGGTCCGCGAGCGTCGAGACGATCTCGAGAATCTCGTCGAGCGACACTCCCGTGATGTCAAAGCGACTGCAAATCTCAGTTCGTGTCATGCCGCTCTCGCCGGCGGCGTAGAGGGCCTCCATGATGTCGATGGCGCGCGAGAGCCTCTGCTCGCTGGTGAGTTTACGCACGGGCATGCTCGTGCACCGTCCTTTCAATGAGGTGGTTCCACGCCTGCTTGAGCGATTTGGGGGCCATGGGCCTCATGCCGTCCATGGCTTGGGCCATGCAAAATGAGGCGGCGGCTTCAAGATCTCGCACGTCAACGGTCCAAGTCCATCCCGAATCGGTGTGTGCGAGCTCACCTCGCCCGCGCGTGAGGCCGTTGATCATATCGATCTGCGTCTGCGGGGCGAACGAGAACGTAGCCGCAACGGGCGGGCGGTCGGCAAAATCGAATTCAAAGAACAGGTAGTCGTTGAGATTGAAGTCTGCAGGGATGGCGTAGGCCTTCGAAGGACGCCAAGCGCGAACGATACGGTCGCAGCGGAATGTCCTGATGTCGTCGGTGGCATTGTCGAGGCCGCAGAAGTACGCAACGCCCTCGCGCTCGAACATGCCGTAGACGCAGACGGTACGCTCTTTCTGCTCACCGCGTCCGTTCTGATATAAAAATCGCAGCGCGCATCGCTCGGCAAAGGCGCTCCATACCGCATCGACGGTGGGAGAGCGGCGGATCGGTGCTTCGTCCGCCGTCGTCCTGCCGGTGAGGTAGGCAATCTTGGAACGAATATCGGCAAGCGGCGCGGCAAAAGTGGATGAGCCGGCCGCTATTGTCTGGTCGATAGCGTTGAGCAGGATATCGGCGTCGTCTGCGGTGATGAGGCCGCCTGCCGCAAACGTGTGCTCGCGGTCGATTGTCCATGAGCTTTCCTCGGTCTCCTGCGCGCCGGCGGGGCGAACCTCCTTGATTAAGATGCCGCGTTCGAGCAGTTTGTCACGATCGCGCCGAAACTTGCGCTTATCCGAGTCGATATTGCCCGAGCCATATCCCAGGTCAGAATCCAAGACGATCTGCTCGGTCGTCAGCGGTTCGGGGGAGCTGTTGAGCACAAAGAAAAGATTGAGGATGCGCTGAGCCGTTTTATCGAAACTGGGCTCCGAATTCCCCTTTTTAATTGTCGCGGTCGCGTCGCTTGCCGTCATAGAGTCCTCGCATGAGAAGGTGGTTTGCTGCCATGATTTTAGTCCGATATGGAGATTAGGCTATATCCTTGTCCGCTCGGGGCGTTAAGATGGCCCGAATTCGGTCGTTTGCGCTCGCTCGGGGTATACTTTCGACTATATACGGTTCTAATGTGCATGCATTGGGCCTATTTGTCGGATTATGGATGTGGAGCGCACATGGCGAACACCCAGAACTATATTAACCACCTGCTGCAGAACACCGGCATCACGCCGGCATGCAGCGAAGAAGAGCGCTTGGCTGCCGAGGATATCGCTCAGATCTTCCGCAACCACGGCTTTGATCCCGAGGTTCAGGAGTTCAATGCCCCGGCGCCCAGCAGGTTGGCATTTGCCGTTACCGGTATTCTTGCGTTTGCCGGAGCCCTGCTGATGGGCATCGGTGGCGGCATCGGCTTGGTCGGCACCTTGCTGGCCATTGTCGGCGCCGTTCTTTACGTGCTCGAGCGCACGGGCCACCCCGTGGTTTCGCGCCTGGGCAAGACGGGCGTGAGCCAAAATGTCATCGCCTACCACAAGGCCTCGGGCCCGCTCGCGTCTCCGCGCAACCGCCCGGTGGTCGTTGTCGCACACTACGACTCTCCCCGTGCTGAGCTGCTCGCCCGCGAGCCCTATGCTTCGTATCGTGCGCTCATCGCCAAGCTGTTGCCCGTTGCCACGGTTGCCCCTGCTGCCGTTGCCATCTTGCGTATCCTGTCGCTCCCCGGCGCGCTCAAGGTTCTGCTGTGGATTGTCGCGATCCTCGCTTCCCTCGTTGCGCTCGCCAACGCGGCAAACATCATTTCTAACCGTTTTGTGCTTCCCTATACGTCCGGCGCAGTGTGCAACAAGTCTTCTGTCGCCGCTATGCTCGGCGTTATGGACAACGTTGCTCCCTTCCAGGGCGAAAACGAGTTTCCCGACGATGTTCCGTTCGATACCTATTTTGGGGAGCAGAAGCGTCGTGCCGAGGAGATGGCGCGCGCAGCAGCGGAGTATGCCGCGGCCCAACAGCAAAACGACTACGGCAACACCATCGAGTATGAAGAGCCTACCTACGCCGAGGACGAGTTCGGTCAGCCGATTGCTCCCGACGCTCAGACCGAGCCCGAACAGGGCGAGGCTTTCGACGAGCAGATCGAGGGCTTTAAGGGTGCGTCTGCCGACGAGACGCTGATTGGCGCCATCGTGCCCGAGGATCAGAATCAGGCTGTCCAGGCCGAAGAGTTCAATGACGAGGTTCCCACTGCCGAGCCGGCGGAGGAGCCTGTCGCGGCCGAGCCCGAGCCCAGGCTCTACCGCAATGCCGCCGGCAACATCCGCTTTGGTTCGGATGCCATCCGTGCGCTCGGAATGCTTCCCGAGTCCTGCACGCTCGATTACGAGGAAGGCGAGGAGCCGACGTTTGAGCCCGAGCCTGCCCCCGTCGTGACTGCATCTGCGCCCGTTGTCGCCGTGGATGATGAGTCTGCCGCGGTTGCCGCTGCCGTTGCCGAGCCCGAGGCGGTGTCCGCGATCGATCCCGCGGCAGGACTGGACATTTTGGCTCCCGCCGCGCCGGCGCAAGACGTTAGGGACGAGCCTGACGACGATTACGCTGAACAGCCGAGGCGCGTGTCTTACGAGAGCGATACTGATTTCTCGGCCGAGATTCCCGCGGCAACGCCCCATGCCGATATTGCATCCGCGTTCTCTTCGATTGGCGCCAGCGCTTCCAACTTCTTTAAGGGTGCGCTTGCAAAGGGCAGGAAATTTGTCGACGATTTCGAGGGGAAGCGCGTTGCCGCACGCGAGGCTGCCGAGCAGGAGGCTATCGCTCAGCAGCAGGCAGCCGAGGCGGCACGTGAGCGCGCGGCGCAAGAGTTCGAGCAGAACGAGGCTATGCAGTCCGTGCCTGTCGACGCCGCCGAAGCTACAACGTCCTTTGAGGCTCAGCAACCGGCGTCCGCGGATGTTGTTGAGGCGACGACGTCTTTCGAGGCTCAGCAGCACGTCGATAGCACCATGTCGTTTGATGCCGCGCAGTTCGATTCTACGATAACGTTTGAAAAGCAAGGCACCGCGATTGCCGAGTCCCTTCCTGTTTCCGATGAGCAGGGCGACGCGGCAGACGATGACGGGCCTATTGATGCTGCCGAAATCCAAGATGCCGCCGAGGACGAGCCCGTCGAGGCCAACTCTGACGAAGAGCAATACGCGGCAGCCGAGCAAGATGATTCGACCGAGGTCGAGCAGGAGGAAGTGTCTGCGGTTTCCGAGGCTCCCGAGACAGATGAGTCGAGGCCTTACTCCACGCAGATTTTCACCATGCCGACCCCGAGTGGTTCCGGTGCCACGGTTGCCGATGTTGCTCCCACCCAGGACGAAACGGTCGATTCCCTTATGGCCCAGATTTCCTCCCAGGCATCGCCGCGTCCGCAGATGAATGTTCCCGATCCGGCGTCGGCTCCGTCGCCCGCACCTTCCTCGTCTCCGCTGGCTTCGGTCCCCGATCCGTCGCTACCGTCGATGAAGCAGGCAAACGTTGCGTCTCGCACGTCGCTGTTCGACCTTCCCGACCCCTCCGCACAGGTCAACGACCCCTTTGCTACCGCTCAGGGTCCCGAACCCACATCGGCACCCGTTGCGCCTCCTATGCCCGTTGCGTCGGGTGCTCAGCCGATCGAGACCATTTCGGCTCCCGCCCCGGCGGCACCCAAGTCTCGCAAGCGCGGCCTGGGCGGCCTGTTCGGTCGTAAAAAGAAAAACGAACAGGACAGCATGAGTGATTGGCTGGGCGTCGAAGACGATTACGATGCCAAGAAGTCCGGTCGCGGCATCGGTTCGTGGGATAATTTCGAGGACGATAACGATGGCTGGAAGGGCGGCGCTACGTCTTCCGACGGCGCTTCTTCCGAAGATATGCTCTCGGCTGTCGCCTCTATGGGCGATGATGAGCTGCTCGGTCACGATATCTGGTTTGTGGCAACGGGCGCCTCGGACTGTGATGGCGCCGGTATGAAGGCCTTCTTGGCTTCGCATCGCGATAAGCTCCGCGGCGTATTCTTCATCAATCTTGAATCCGTCGGCGCCGGTAGGCTTTCGGTGGTGACGGTTGAGGGCGAACAGCAGCTGCTCAAGGGCGATCGCCGCATCATGAACCTGGTCAGCAAGGTGTGCAAGTCGTTCCATGTCGATTGTGGCGCGCTCGAGATGCCCTATGCCAAGACCGATGCCTATGCCGCGCTCGAGGCGAGCCGCCGAGCCCTCACCATCGCCGGCGTGGACGGCACGCGCCTGGCTTGTGCTCGTACCGAGGACGACCTGCCCCACAATGTCAACCCGACGAACATTGCCACGGTATCCGAGGTCGTGACCGAGGTTATCCGCCGTTCGTAGACGGAGCTCTAAGGAGTCAACGTGTTTTCGTATATTAAGCGCCATTGGCCTGTCTACGTGATTTTGACCTTGATTGCCATTGCGTTAGGGTTTGGAGCTGCCTACATCGTGGGCGCGAAGGGCTCGACCCCCGCCTCCGCAATCAGCGAAGAGGTGGAGCAAGAACAGAGCACGGGCGCCGATGGGATTCCTGAGTCCGAGCAGGCAATCGTTGATGGTGGATCTTCGTCTGCAGAGTAGATGCGGCGATTTAAATGATTGAAAGCGGGCGAGCCGGGGGACTGGCTCGCCCGCTTTTTCATCGCGCTAGCGCTTCTTTGGGATTGACCTAAGGCGAGCGAACCATAGGGCTGCGGCACCCGAGGTCAGGAGCGCGGTGATGCAAGCGGCGATGGGAGCTGATCCTGTTGCCGGTAGGTCCTGCGGTAGGGTACAGCGTTGAATGACACGGTCCTCGTCATGTGACTCAAGTTTATCGCCGCCGCCGTTGCGGCAAAGATCGACGCGCGCGCTGTTGGTGAGTGCGGTTTGGGGCGTATAAGTCGACGTTGCCTGCATGTGCACGACTGCGCCCCGAGCATCTGTGCCAAGGATTGCTTTGGCATCGTCAAGGTCGTCGTGCTCATCTTTGAGATCATCGCGGGTCCAAGAATCCGTATCGCTTTGAGTCGTAAAGTCGGCGGCTACCGCACCGTATTCAATACGAATGCCCGTTACGACGGTATTGGATGCAAGGTCGAGTTCTTTCGCCTCGAGTGTGGCGGATTCCGTGGTCGAGACATCCGCCTTCCAGAGGTGCCAGCCGTCGTAATCGACGAGGCGGCAATCTTCACCCAGACTCTCTTTTACTTCGTCGGACTCAAGCCAAGGATTTTCGTGCCCATCGTCAAGTGTCGCGTTTGCCGGCTCATCGGTGTCTGTCGAGTCCAACGGCGTCGTGCGATACCACACGTTGCACAGACCGTTGAGGTCGCCGATGGCGACGGGGGTTTCGATTGAGACGAATCTCGCCGTATCGTCCTCGGCGCACTCAAGATCATCGGTAATTGTGAACTCATCAACCCAGGTAGCTGAATCGTTTCGAGCGTCGATGGTATAGGAGAAAAGACCGTCCGTATTGGTTTGCGTTGCGGCGCGATTTTTACCATCGCCGTTGGCCAGCAGACCCTTCCCGATAGGTTGGACAAGCTCCTGACGCTTGTCGACCTGTCCTTTGATCTCGATGGGCGCATCCTTCATCGCGACGGATTGGACTTCTCCCGTATCCTTTATTTCAAACGTTATCTCCTCGGCAAGGTCATAGGTCCGCGGAGACATCATTTCGCGCAACGAGTAGGTGCCGGGTGCAAGATGTTCGACGCGGTGCGGCTTGTCGGATGAGGTCCAGGAGTCTATTTCGGTTTTATCGGGACCATATAAGGTGAGTTGTGCGCCTTTCACTTCCTGCTCTCCGCTTGCATCGACCTTGGAGATATCAACCTTGGTGTAATCGTCGGATACGTTAAGCCGTGCTTCTACAACGGGTGTTTTCTGGTCGGCATAAGCGAGGTCTACGATATGGGGCGTCCGGTCGAGTAAGAAGCCTGCCGGCGCTTGAGTCTCGACAACCTCGTAGCGTGCGGTGCCAGATCCCAGCGGGAGGTCGTCCGCGCGTGCTTCTCCAGTTTCATCCGTTGTGACGGTAGCGACAGTCTCACCGTCGAGCGCGGCAATGCTACCGTCGGGGCGCACGATATCACCCGAGGCACGGATCTCAAAGATGGCGCCCGCGAGGCTGCTGCCGTCCACGGCATCGGTTTTAACGATCCTGATGTTTCCGGTCGCGGCGTGGTCATAATACGAGGCGATTGCAACGGGCGTTAGGTTCATGTCGGCGGGTATGTTTACCTCGATCTCTTTGCCGACAAGATAGGGCTCTTTGGCCGAGGTTTCGCGTACATAATAGGTGCCCGGCACGAGCGATTCGGGCAGTGTGACGGTCCCGGTCGCGTCAGTCGTAAAGGTATCCATTACGTTATGTGCTGGATACCAGCAAGTTTGTGAGACAGGTTCGTGATTGCTGTCGAGGAGTTGGAAGGCGAATCCGGCTAGGGGAACAGAAGCGCCTGTTTGGGCATCGCGTTTTACAATCTGGAGATGCGTCGACAGAGCGTGGTTGTCCACGATATATTGAAGCTCGGCGCCGTCGGAAATCTGATTGGCCTCGACGGTCCATTCCCCTGCACGTTTAAAACCCTCTGGGACGGTTTCCGGAACCTCACGAACGGTGTAGCCGGCGCGGTCGTATGGGATGGCTCCGTGGACACCGGCGGGTCGCTTGCCTGCGCCAAACCATGCTTCGGGCTGATCTTTGGTGGAGGCAAAGCCATAGATGTTTGTGGTCAGTGTGCCAACAACCTGCTGAGAGCTGTTGCTGACAACCTCAAAGACAACACCTCCTGCCGGCTGCTCCAGGCCGGATTGATCGCTATTGCCGTAGTCCTTGAATTTGGAAATCTCAAGGTCAAACGCAATGGGGATATCGGAAACGCGCGATTCGATCTCGACCACGCCTGAATCACCGAGCTGGTCGGCTCTAACGGTATAGGACCAGCTATCGTTGGATGGCAGGTAGCCCTCGGGGGCTTTTGATTCATAGATGGTAAAGGTTCCTAGGGGGACATCGGTGAGGGTGGCTCGACCGCTTTCGTCGGTCGTGAGGATTTGCGCCCATCCAGGGGTTGATTGCGACACACACGTGAACTCTGCTCCTGCGAGTGAAGATCCCACCTGGGGGCCGGCATTCGTCGCGGCATCGAGTTTTACGATACACAGGTTGATGGTGCCGGGCTGTTCATCAATGGCGACCTGTCCACCGTCATTCCCCGTGGTAAAGGCGATGCGATCACGACGGGGGACATAGCCGGCCGGCGCCTTCGTTTCAACTAGGTAGTATGCCGTATTGGGCAGAAGTGTTGCCTGTGCTCGACCGTTGCCGTCCATCTTGATGGTGCCGACATGTGCGTCGCCGGCGCTCTCAAAAACATCGAATGTTGCCCCGGTAAACTGATAGGTATTGTTTCCGCTGGTAATAACAGTGTTCGCAGACTGCTTTTGGAAGGAAACAGAGACCGCCGGCAGTACATAGAGCATGTCTTGACGTCTGCTGCCGCCCGATACGGTTCCTAGATAGCGTCGCGCGCGGTGCGGAGCGGCTTTGATGCTTCCTGATTTTGCGCTGTCGTGGAGCCACCGCGCAGCCGCCACGACTTCATCGTCGGCGGTAAAGTGCCCGCTCTTGGTTTTGCCCTGAGCGGTCGTGTAGGAGTAGGTGCCGTCGACATGGGTAGTGCCGTTGAGCATCCATACGGCGAGTTGGGTGGCGGCGCGGGCGCGATCGGGTGAAAGATGGTAACCGCCAAACGACGTGGCGGTAGGATATCCGTGACAAACGATTGCCGCGAACTCGTCGTCGAGCCACACCCAGCCTTGATCAAAGTTGAGCCATGGGCCGCCCGGCTTGGTGGGCCCGGGGCGTTCCTGGTTCATGCAGTAGGCAATCGAGGCGTCTTGAGCTTCATACTTGCCGATGAGGAACGGCCCACAATCATCGCTGATAGTGCGGAAGCCGAGCTGGTCGTAGCCATCGACGGCAAATGCGGCTCCCGGTGCCAGGTAGCCGAACAGCAGGAAGAGGAGCAGGAGCAGCGGACCTGTTGCGATTGCGCTGTGGACAGAGTGCGTGGGTGCGTTGGACATGGCTGCTCCTTATCCCTCGTGCGCCGCATGGGGACGTTGCGACGCGTAGGATGAGGCTACCCCCGAGGTTCATGCGGGTAAGTACCGGAGCCTGACCAAAAGCTTGCCCAATTCCTGACAAATTGAGCTCAAATACAACAATCAAGCAAAAGCGCAGGTAGAAGATAAGGTGAACAGGAAGTCAAAGGTCCTCGTCTCCACAATTGACGCGATTTTCAAACGAATCTCCACAGCTAAAACAAGTATCGCCACCCTTGTATCGAACAAGACAACCGCGTTATACTAGCCAACACACAAGCGGGCATCGCCAAGTGGTAAGGCATCAGCTTCCCAAGCTGACACTCGCGGGTTCGAGTCCCGTTGCCCGCTCCATTCGAATTTCAGGCACGGTAACGTTTCGTTACTGTGCCTTTTTCAATAAAGTGCCGGGACTCGAACCCGACAGGGTGCGAGCGTTAAATAAACGCGAAGCGTTTATAGCGAGCAGGCAAGGTCGCCGATAGGCGACCGCAGCCGGTGCGGATTTGCGAAGCAAATACGCGGACGTCCCGTTGCCCGCTCCATCGTGCGCGGGAGACCTTGGGACGGCCAATTCAACAAAGTCTTCCCCATCGTCTCCGTGAATCCGAGGAGATCGACCGCAGCCGGTGCGGATTTGCGAAGCAAATGCGCGGATGTCCCCATGCCCGCTCCAATTCCAAAATGTTAGGTTAATGCCTGCTGCCCATACTCGCACCCGCGCACGGTACAATGGTTAAGTTACGACCAACGTGCCAATAACCAAAAAGGAGCCGCTATGATCGATCGCTATACCCGCCCGGAGATGGGACATATCTTCTCCCTCGAGAACAAGTATGCCATTTGGCAGGAGATCGAGGTTCTGGCCTGCGAGGCCCAGGCGGAGCTCGGCAAGATCGGCATTTCTAAAGACGAAGCCCAGTGGATCCGCGACCATGCCAACTTTGAGAAGGCGAAGGTCGATGAGATCGAGGAGGTCACGCGCCACGATGTCATCGCCTTCCTGACCAACATGAAGGAATATATCGACGCCGATGTTCCCGAGGGCGAGCCCAAGCCTAGTCGCTGGGTTCACTACGGTATGACCAGCTCCGACCTGGGTGATACTGCTCTGTGCTATCAGCTTACTCAGGCGTGTGACCTGATTATCGAGGACGTCAAGAAGCTCGGCGTGATCTGCAAGCGCCGCGCCTTCGAGGAGCGCAATACGCTCTGCGCCGGACGCACCCATGGCATCCATGCTGAGCCGATGACCTTCGGCATGAAGTTTGGCTCTTGGGCATGGGAACTCAAGCGCGACCTTGATCGTCTTGAGGATGCTCGCAAGAACGTTGCCTTCGGTGCCATCTCCGGTGCCGTCGGCACCTACAGCTCCATCGAGCCGTTCGTCGAGGAGTACGTCTGTGAGCACCTGGGTCTGGTTCACGACCCGCTGTCCACGCAGGTCATCAGCCGCGATCACCACGCCTATCTTGCCGGCGTGCTTGCCACTACAGCGGCCACCTGCGAGCGCATCGCGACCGAGGTCCGCAACCTGCAGAAGACCGATACACTCGAGGCCGAGGAGCCCTTCCGCAAGGGCCAAAAGGGCAGCTCCGCCATGCCGCACAAGCGCAACCCCATCACCATGGAGAAGGTCTGCGGTCTGTCGCGCGTCGTGAAGTCCAACGCCCAGGTCGCCTTCGACAACGTCGCCCTGTGGCACGAGCGCGACATTTCGCACTCTTCCGCCGAGCGTGTCGCCCAGGCCGATAGCTTCATCGCGCTTGACCATATGTTCCAGTGCCTCATTCGCGTTATCGACGGCCTGCAGCTGTATCCGGCCCGCATGATGGCCAATCTCAACAAGACCCGCGGCCTCATCTTCTCCTCCAAGGTCCTGCTTGCCCTCGTCGATACGGGTATCACCCGCGAGGATGCGTACGCCATTGTGCAGGAGAACGCCATGGCCACCTGGCACGAGGTGCAGGATTGTGTCTCTGGCCCCACCTTTAAGGAGCGTCTCGAGGCCGATCCGCGCTGCACCGTCAGCCAGGAGAAGCTCGACGAGATTTTTGATCCGTGGGACTTCCTCACCCGCATCGATACGGTCTTCGATCGCCTGGAGCAGCTGAGCTTCGAGTAGGGTTAACCTAATTCGACCGCTTGCGGATGCATTTCAACCTTTGGCGCCTTGCCCGTCTTGGGCGAGGCGCTTTTTTACTGTCGCATATGCGCCCGGGTAATAAAATGAACTCCGACTGCTGTTTCGATGAAAGGGGGCACGTGCCCAGACGCATCAAGCGGGCCACCATCGTCTCGTTTACGCTCATACTCCTTGTTGCCGTCTGTGCGGGCTCCCTGACGTATACCGTTCGAAGCAGTTCTTCCTCCTCGAATGAAGCCGATAGAGATCTCCCGGTGCTCAAAATCGGCGTTACGGATAACGACCCCTATGTGTATGTCGATACCACGGGCGATTACGCCGGTATCGATATCGACATCGCCCGCGAGGCCTGCAAGCGTGCGGGGCTCAAGCCACAGTTTGTCGATATTGACTGGAACGATCGCGACCGGCTGCTCAAAAACGGTGATATCGATTGCCTGTGGTGTGACTATTCTCCCTGTTATCGCGAGGATAAGTATTACTGGACCGAGCCGTGTCTAACCGTGACGGTCTCGGTTGCCGCCAAGAAAACGAGTGGCATCAAGTCCTTGGCACATCTCGATGGAAGTAAGACCATTGCGGTGATTGCGGGTTCGGTGAGTGAACGCCGATTGCTTGCGGGGGATCTGGGGGTCTCGTCGGACGTTCAAATCAAATCATATGGCTCTGCCGAACTCTGCAAAGCCGCTCTAGTCAAAGGGTACGTTGACTGCTGGATGGCGGATGTCCAGTCGCTTGACCGACTCGTTGCTCAGTATCCCGGCGTTTACCGTGTGTTTGCCGACAATGTTATGACGGTTGACCTGGGCGTCGCGTTTGATGACAGCTATGAAGGATCGGTCGTAAAGGATCTCAATACCGCGCTGTTCGACATGGATCGAGATGGCACGATTGACCGTATTGTGGGCAATTACAAGACAGGAGCGACGACGGGCGGGCAAGGAGGAAATTCATGACAACTGATGAGCACCGCTTGAGTCGAAAGACTCTGAACGTCATAGCTGCCAGCGTTATTGTCAGCGCCGTCTTGTTAGGCCTGTTGTATACGGTTGGAACCCATCGCTGCCTCGAAAAAACGCTTGGGTTTGGCCAAGAAACCATGGTGTTTTTGGAGAACGCTTGCGAAAAATATGACCGCTACGAACAGGGGAGAAAAACCGAGGCGACGCACGATTTGCTCGCCGCGGTCGAATCGTTTGCGACGTTCCTGTCCTCTGATCGCGTTGAGGTTAACGACGATCTTATCGAGCAATTTGTCCATGCCGAGAACCTTTCGGGGCTGATGGTCATGGACTCCGATGGCCATATGGCTGCCCACTACGACATCGATGGTCGCGATCCGCTCATGTTGTGGCGAGATGAGTTGGCCTGTTCGCCGGTCGCATCGATGTATCAAGGTTCCAAAGTGACCTACTCAACTGTCGATGAGCGCCGTGGTGTCGTTTTTGCCGTCTGTGCTGTTCCGTATGGCGACGGCGTTGCCCTGGCATACCGCTCACTTGGTTCCGATACGGCGGACGACTATTCATATGCCATAGCCGACGTGCTTTCGAACAGTACCTTCCACCAGGGTCCCACGGTGCTTGTTATGGAGGATGCGGAGATTGTCTCATCCAACAGTGCCGATGCTGACGTGTCGCTCGCCCGACTCCTCACCAGCGTAGGAGTTGAGTGGAAAGACGACGGCCTGACGCGCATCGAATATCGAGGAGACGAATGGTATGCCGTGCGTGCGGCATATAAGGACTACCGCCTGTTTGCGCTATATCCCAAATCTGAGGTCATGTCTGACAGGATTTCATTTGTCGCCGTCGGCGTCTTGGTGTGTCTTGCGTTTTGGGTCGTGGTGCTGTTGGCTCGAAATATCGTTGACCACCGCAATTTGGTCGAAAAGGATAAACAGCTCGGCATTATCAATGCCATAAGCGCCATCTACGATTCGACCTTCCTTTTGCATCTCGACACCCTCGAGATCGAGGGGATCAATATGTCGCCGGCGATAGCGAAAATATTTGCCGAGCACAGCGAGGCATATGACTTTATGGACACGGTCTGCCGGGATATCGTGAGCCCCGAAAGCCGCGAAGCGGTTGTGGGCCTCGTAGATGTAAGTTCGCTTCGTGAACGTATGGAGGGCGTACCGTACTTGGCTGCCGAGGTGCGAGATTGTCGAGGCGCTTGGTACTCGCTACAGGTTGTCCCCCAGCATCGCGATGAGCAAGGCCGGCTGGAGTCGGTCGTCGTGGCGACGCACAACATATCGATGGTCAAGCATGCCGAGGAGCTGTCATATCAAGACAAACTGACGGGGCTTCGCAACCGCAACTATCTTGAATCGCGCGGAGATAGCCTGGTAAACGAGGACTTGCCCGTGAGCGTGATTATGTTGGACTGCAATTATCTCAAGCGGACCAACGACATCTATGGTCACGAGATGGGGGATGAACTGCTGCGACGGACGGCGTCCGTGCTGCGGCGGGTGGCTGGTGCGGATTATCTGCCGATGCGCCTTGGCGGCGACGAGTTTTTGCTGGTTTGCCCCCATACTGACAACGAGTCTGCGCTCGGGCTGGAACAGGATCTTCGTCTCGGTCTTGCCGCGGTAAGCGATGAGGCCCTGACGGTCAGCGCATCGATTGGCGTGGCGACCGTCGAGACGGCTGGAAATACGCTGGCCGATGTATATCGTGTCGCCGACCACAATATGTATCGGGAGAAGCGCACGGTCCACGCACAGGGTGCGGACTGCTAATCTTGCCCCCGCGAGTCCATGCATCGTAGGATGTTGAATCGGTGCTTGCGATAATAAGTCGGCCCAGGCGGGGATAATAGACGTCTGAAATTTCTTTCTGAGAGGGGATCTCAATGATTAGTTTTGACTACAAGCCGCAGGGTGTATGCTCTCGCAATATTCACCTCAATCTCTCTGACGATGGCAGCAAGGTGCTGGGCGTTGAGTTTACCGGCGGCTGTGACGGCAATCTCAAGGCAATCTCCAAGTTAGTCGAGGGTGCTCCTGCCGATCGCGTAATCGAGGTTCTCGCCGGTAATACCTGCGGTATGAAAAAGACCTCTTGCGCCGATCAGCTTACGCGCGCTATCGAGGCCGCTCGCGCCGAGATCGCCTAATGGGTATCGCCGACCACATCAAGAATGGAATATCGCGCCGTGGCTTTGTGCTCGGCGGTGCTGCCGCGGGCGCTGCCACGGTGCTTGCCGGTTGCTCGAAAAAAACGGGCACCAGCGACGATGCCGCCGGCGAGCCGCAAGTTATCAAGGACGATTCGAAGATTGTCTCGATCACTGATGAGTACGAAGCTGTTGATATCGATCTTGAGCCGGCGGCGTCGTGGACGCTGCCGCTGGGCACGCTGCTGTACTACTGCGATGGCGACTACGCTGCCGCGATGATGGCGCCTGCTTCTGCCCTGCATGCCAATACGCTTGGTGTGCTCAACCTGGGCGATGGCTCGCTTACCACACTTATCGAGGATCCCGTTGAGGGAACCGGTTATGCGTTTTACGACGTTCGCGCGGGTGATGGCGTGTTCGCGTGGGTCGAGATGAACTTTGCCAATGCGTCTTGGAAACTCTATGCGCAAAACCTTGCAGGCTCCTCCCTTACCGGCAACGCTGTCGAGCTCGATCGCGGTGGCGAAAATTACGATCCGCCGCTCTTCACAGCGTATGGGTCGTCGGTCATCTGGTATAAGATGCCCTCGTCCGGCGGCAGCAAGACGAGTAACGATTCGTACTGCTACCGTCAGTCGCCTAGCGAGTCCAAGCCTGAGACTATTTGGAAGTCGACGGGCCGCTTCGCATCCGCCCCGCGTGTGAGCGACGGCATCCTGACCATCTCGCCCCGCGTGCACAATGATGAGGGCGTCTATTACGGTATGACGGCGATCGACCTGACTGACGGCAACAATACGAAGCGAGCTCAGCTGGTGCTTCCTTCGTCGGTTTCGCCTTTCGAGGCCGTGTATATGGGCGACACCTTCGTGTTCTCCATTGAGGCGACGTATAACGGTGTGGGTAGCCTGGGCAATATGGGCACCTATATCGGTAACGAGGGCGGGCCGTACCTCTTCCTTTCGCGTGAGCCGCTCGCGTGCGTTGCGGGAAGGAAAAATAAATACCTGGTTAAAGTCCAGGCGTCGCATTTTTTGATTGACACTTCGGCTAAGACCTACGGCTCGCTTCTGTCGCCCGACCGAGCCCTGGAGTATGGCGATTATCCAGCTACGGCGGGAAAATCGGACTCATTCCTTACGTACGCCACGGTGCGCAACAGCCAGGGTATACCAGAGACGGTCACCGCACGCCTATTCTCTCTTTAAGCTTAGAGGGGTTAAAAAGGCGCCAACAGGGGAATAAGCGCGTTGTAATTGTGAGTACCGCCCGCCGAGCTGCCGCGTCATAGCGGCATCCGGCGGGCTCAGGTGCGTTAAAATGGGCTTGTTCTTAGCTAATTGAGACAGGGGGGCCGTGTTATGGCTTCAGATGCAAAAAAGATTCTGCTGGTCGAGGATGAGAAGGCAATCCGTGACGCCGTCGCTGCCTATCTCGAGCGCGAAGGCTACTGGGTTGTGGGCGTCGGCGACGGCCAGTCCGCGATCGAGGAGTTCGAGAAGCATCAGTTTGACCTGGTCGTGCTCGACCTTATGCTCCCCAAGATCCCCGGCGAGCGTGTTTGCCGCACCATTCGCGATACCTCGGATGTCCCCATCATCATGCTGACGGCTAAGGGCGAGATCGAGGACCGTATTATCGGTCTTGAGCTCGGCGCCGACGACTATCTGATTAAGCCGTTCTCGCCGCGCGAGCTCGTCGCCCGCGTTCGCGCTCTGTTCCGCCGTGCCCATCAGGCCGACGAGCCCGCCGTCGAGGTACTCGACTTCGGCGATCTGGTCATCGATATCTCGGGCCACAAGGTCTTGGTCGAGGGCAAGGAAGTCGATCTGACGGCTTCCGAGTTCAAGCTGCTCACCACGCTTGCTCGTCATCCCGGCCGTGTTTACAACCGTATGGAGCTGGTCGAGAAGGTGCTTGGGTACGACTTTGAGGGCTATGAGCGCACCATCGATAGCCACGTGAAGAACCTTCGCGCCAAGCTGGGCGATGATCCCAAGAAGCCCAAGTGGCTCTACACCGTCCATGGTGTCGGCTATCGTTTCGAGGCTCCGGCCAAGACCGATAAGTCGGACGAGAAATAGGGAAATCACATATGACACCTGCGCGCTTTGAAATCGGACAAAAGCACAAGCAGGAGAGCGAGGCGGGTTCCAAGGCTAGTTGGAACACGCCTCGTTCCGATTCACGGCCAACGATGAGCTATCCCTCGCGCATGGCACTTGCTTTTGCTCTGACATCGCTCATGACGGTATTGGTGCTGGTGGGCGTGGTCTCTGTTGTGTGGGGCACGGTCTTTTCGGATTACACGCGCTCTAATATCGTCGAAATCGCAAATTCCGCTGCCGAAAAGCTTGCGACGTCGTATGAGGAAAACGGCAATTGGACTGCGGGCGAGCTACGTACGGTCGCGACATCGAGTTTGGTGTCCGACGATTTGGGTATGCAGGTCGTCAACAAGAAAGGCGTTGTCGTTTATGACGACTCATGGCCTTCGGCAAGCGCGACCGCCGATGTGCGCGAGAACGAATCGCCGTCGAGCAGCTCGAGCGGGAAAAAAGCATCGCATAGTCCGGTCTCGTCGGCTCCCACCGGCTCCGATAGCGTTGCAAACGTCGAAATCATAACGTCTTCCGGCGAGCATGTCGGACAGGTAAAGCTGTGGGCCATCGGCTCCGATGCCTTGCTCACCAAGGCAGATTCTGCGTTTAGGGAGAAGACCTTTAACGCCATGGCCCTTGCTGCGGTTGTTGCAGTTTGCATTTCGGTCGTTATCGGATCACTCGTGTCGCGCATGCTCACCAAGCCGATTCACCGTATTACCAGCACGGCCAAGCAAATTCGCGATGGCGATCTGTCTGCTCGTACGGGCTTGCGCGGCGATGACGAGATTGATCAGCTGGGTGAGACCTTCGATGAGATGGCCACTTCGCTCGAGAAGGATATGAAACACGAGAAGCGCCTGACCTCAGACGTGGCTCACGAACTTCGTACTCCGCTTATGGCCATGCTCGCGACAGTCGAAGCCATGCAGGATGGGGTGTATCCCACCGACGACGAGCATCTGGAAACCGTTGCATCCGAGACACGTCGCCTGGCCCGTCTGGTGCAGCAGATGCTCGATCTATCGCGCATGGAAAACAGCACAGCGCCGCTCAACCTTGAGCCGGTGGACATGGTTCCCTTCGTGCGTTCCATCGTCAACGCTCAGGAGCGCCTGTTTGTTGACCGCGATCTGCGCTTGCGCTTTGCAGATGAAACCCAGGGTCACGACGATGTCGTCGAGGCCGATCCCGACATGATCACGCAGTGTGTCATCAATCTCATGAGCAACGCCATGCGCTACACCCCCGAGGGCGGTTGGGTCGTGGTGTCGGTGCTCAGTGACCGCAAGCATGTCAGTATTGCCGTTTCGGATACCGGCATCGGTATTGCCAAGGACGATCTGTCGCGCATCTTTGGTCGTTTTTGGCGTGCCGACGCCAGTCGCGCCCGCGAGGCGGGTGGCCTGGGCGTGGGCCTCGCCGTGACTAAACAAATCGTCGAGCGCCATCATGGCTACATTTCCGTGGAGTCGGAGCTTGGAAAGGGTACGACTTTTACAATTCATCTGCCTCGCGAGCACACGGCGGACGCGGCATCTACTACAATGGAGCACTAGCTTTTCGCTATTCGGTGAAGGAGGGGTTTCGTCCCTGCCGCTCCGAGTTTGCGAAAACGTGCGGGAAAGAACCCGCATTACTGTCGTATTTTGGTAAGGAGTGACTCACGTGACAACGATGGAGCGTCGTCCGGATTCCCGTGGCAAGGTTCGTGATATCTACGATGCCGGTGAAAACCTGCTGATGGTCGCCACCGACCGCATTTCTGCGTTCGACTTCATTCTTCCCGACGAGATTCCGTTTAAGGGAGAGGTGCTCAACCGCATCTCGGCATTCTGGTTCGATAAGTTTGCCGACATCGTTCCCAACCACCTCGTTTCCATCGACCCGGCGGATTTCCCTGAGGAGTTTGCTGAGTATCGTGACTACCTCGCCGGCCGCGCCATGCTGGTTAAGAAGGCCCAGACGATTCCTATCGAGTGCATCGTCCGCGGCTATCTGACCGGTTCGGGCAAGAAGACCTACGACGAGAACGGCACCGTCTGCGGCATCCAGCTGCCTGAGGGCCTGACCGAGGCCTCCAAGCTTCCCGAGCCGCTGTTCACCCCGTCCACGAAGGCCGAGATCGGTGATCACGACGAGAATATCTCGTTTGAGCGTTGTTGCGAGATCGTTGGCGAGGACATCGCCACGCAGATTCGCGATCTGTCCCTCAAGATCTACAAGGCTGCTGCCGAGTATGCAGCGACTCGTGGCATCATCATTGCCGACACCAAGTTCGAGTTTGGTGTTATTGATGGCAAGGTCACGCTGATCGACGAGTGCCTCACGCCCGACTCCAGCCGTTTCTGGCCTGCTGCCAGCTACGAGGAGGGCAAGATCCAGCCTAGCTACGACAAGCAATTCGTCCGCAATTGGCTCAAGGCCAACTGGGATATGACGGGGGAGACCCCGCACCTGCCCGCCGAGGTCATCGATGGCACGTCCGAGCGCTATCGCGAGGCCTTCCAGATCATCACGGGCTCCCAGTTCACAAGCATGAAGGAGAACGCATAAGTGAGTACCCGTAGCGCCACGAACAAGCGCACGCAATCCCACGAGGTTACCGGGGTTGCGCGCAAGTCCGCCGCATCTGCTAAGCCCGCCCGTCAGGCAGCGAGCTCTGTCCGCGTCGTGCCAGCATCATCCAAGGCACGCCGCAAAGAGCTCGAGAAGGGTGAAAACCTGGACGGCCTTTCCAAGGAGGAGAAGCGCGCCCGCAAGGCCAAGCAGCGTGCTCGCGAGGATCGTATCTACACGGTGTCGAATATTCTTCTCAAGCAGGATGAGGACTACACCAAGCGCCGCCGTATTTGGTGGGCTGTGCTCGCTATCGGCATGGTGCTCGTCGTGGCAATTGGGGCCTCGCTCTACTTCGCTCCCGGCGGCACGGTGTCCAGTCCCGTCCAGATGGTCGGCATCATTTTGTCCTATGTCATCATTCTGGGTGACTTTATCTACGACTTCGTTCGTATTCGTCCTCTGCGCAACAGGTATCGCACGCAGGCCGAGGGCATGTCCGAGAACAAGCTCAACGCTCTTATTGAGCGTGCAGCTGCCGAGGAGGACAAGAAGGCCTCCAAGAAGAAGTAGTAGCGTTACAACCTATAGATATCGCTAAGATATAAGGCGCGTCGTTTTTTGCGGCGCGCCTTTTTACTGTCCTATAGATAGATGGAGTGGCACATGATTCGAGCTGCCCTGACGGTCGAAGAGGCTCTGGAGGGCATGAAGGCCCTGGAGCCCAAGATCAAAAATTATGCACGTCTCGTTGTCCGCAAGGGCGTAAACGTTAAGCCCGGCCAGGAGGTCGTCGTTCAGTCTCCCGTCGAGTGCGCGTCATTTGCGCGCGTGGTGGTTGCGGAGGCTTATGACGCTGGTGCCGGTCACGTGACGGTCATCTGGGCCGACGACGCCGTGACGAGGCTTACGTACGAGCATGTCGAGAAAAGTTACTTTGAGCAGACGCCCGAGTGGAAGCGCATGCAGTTGGATTCGTTGGCCCAGGACGGTGCCTGCTTTATCTTTATCGAGGGTGCCGATCCTGCAGCCCTCAAGGGCATCGATCCAGCCAAGCCGGCTGCGGCATCCAAGGCGAGGAATACGCAGTGCAAAGTTTTCCGCCGTGGACTGGATTACAACATCAATCCGTGGTGCATCGCCGGCGCTCCGGTCGTGGCTTGGGCGCGCGAGGTGTTCCCGGGAGACGCCGATGAGGTTGCAATCTATAAGCTGTGGAATGCGATTCTGCACACCGCTCGCGCCGATGGCCAGGACCCGGAGAGCGACTGGGAGCTTCATGACGCGGCGTTCGAAAAGAACTTGCGCTTCCTGAACGACAATCGTTTTGACCGGCTGCATTACACCGCGGCAAATGGAACCGATCTGACGATTGGCATGACGAAGGGTCACGAGTGGGCCGGCGGCAAGGGTAAGACGCCCGATGGACATCCCTTCTTCCCCAACATCCCCACCGAGGAGGTCTTCACCTCGCCTGATCGTATGCGTGCCGACGGTATCGTGTATTCGGCTATGCCGCTCATTCACCACGGTAACAAGGTTGACGATTTTTGGATTAAGTTCGAGAACGGTCGCGTGGTGGATTACGACGCCCGTGTGGGCAAGGCGACGCTTGCGAGCATTATTGACACCGATGAAGGTGCCGCTCATCTGGGTGAGGCCGCGCTCATTTCCAAGAACACTCCGATCCGCGAAAGTGGCGTACTGTTCTACGATACGCTCTATGACGAGAACGCTAGCTGCCATCTCGCGCTAGGTGTCGGTTTCCCCGAATGCATCGAGGGTGGGTATGACATGTCCAAGGAAGAGCTCCTGGAGCATGGCGTTAACGTCTCGAGCACGCACGTCGATTTTATGATTGGCACGGACGACATCGATATTACGGGCATTACGCCTGATGGACGTGAAGTTGTGATTTTCCAGAACGGCCAATGGAGTTGGGAATAGTCCCAGACCGTGGTACAATGCCACCCGCGGGCCGTTAGCTCAGCTGGCAGAGCAGGGGACTTTTAATCCCAAGGTCCAGGGTTCAAACCCCTGACGGCCCACCATAGAATGGAAAAGCGACTGGCGGATGCCGGCCGCTTTTTTGTTGCCGCGACGCGGGTTCGAACCCGAAAGGGCGCGGAGCTGAGTAAACGCGTGAGCGTTTGCCAGCGCAGCGCGCAAGGCGCGAAGCGCCGCAGCGGCCGCCTGCGGAGCAGGCTGAACCCCTGACGGCCCACCCAAAGTAAGGAATACGAAATGAAAACAGATAGATACGGAATTAGCGGCAGCACATTAAAGATAATAGCAGCCATTTCGATGGTTCTCGATCATGTAAGCAGGATCGTCCTGACCAATGGAATCATGACTCACGCATCGTACAGTCAGATATCAGACGAACAGTGGGCGATTCTAAGCGAGGCTTCGGATATGCTTCATGTTCTTGGCAGAATTGCATTTCCCTTATTTTGCTTTTTGATAGTTGAGGGATTTTTGCATACTCATGACTTAAAGAAGTACCTGCGAAATATGCTTGTCTTCGCAATCATTGCGGAGCCCATATACGATTTCGTCCAAACCGGACAACTATTTGACCTTCGGCAACAAAATGTTATGTGTGAGCTCCTGCTTTCCTTGGTCTTTTTGATTGTTCTGGAAAAGATACAAAGTCTTTCAAAACGGAAAAGATACATCGCAGAAACTGCTCTGATTGTTTTGACAGCACTGGCAGCTGAATACACTAAACTAGATGGCGGTGTGTATGGCATTCTGCTTGTGGCTGCATTCTATTTATTCCACGACAGCAAGGCCAAGATGTTCTTTGCTGCAGTATGCGCAGTGCTCCTTTCGTCATGCCATATAGTTGGCGGCGGATTTGAGTTTGCTACAGCTAATATATTTAATCCTGATGTTGCTGCCGCGGTCGTTTCGTTGCTGCTTATCAATCTTTATAATGGCAAGCGAGGGCTGAAGCTCAAATATTTCTTCTACATTTTCTATCCGGCTCATCTTGCTCTGCTTTATGGTGTCTCACTTATTGTTTTGAACTGTCTTTAAAAACTCTCAAACAAGTCTCTGAAAGCAGAACTAAATTGACCCTAAGACTGCTTGTGAATTTCCGGAAGACCTGTGAGATACGAGGATAGACAACGAGGGCTGTAGAAAGATGCTTCGAAAGCATGAATGGCAGCGAGAAAATGAGTTCGGAAGAACCCCTCTGGATGCTCCAGCATAGAATAGAAAGCGATTGGCTCCGGCTGGTCGCTTTTTTGTTACCGATGCACGGTTCGAACCCGAACTTCTATATATAGGAACGCTTGGCGAACAAAACCTGCCTTTTACCGACGGGAAACAAATAACCGATGCTTTTGGAGTAAAGTGGCGCTCCAGAGATGACCGATGCCTCAACATCTATAAACCAGCTGGTCACCGCCAATATCAGAAGCTGATGCTTCAGTTATAACCTCAGTGACGTGACTGAGGGACCTATTCATTTGTGAACAAAATATGGAGTGCGCGATTCCCGCCCCCGGCGCCCCTCCGGTCTGGCAATATATCTCCTTGCCGCGCGGC
>DXLV01000040.1 GCA_019414545.1 Collinsella sp.
GGACTTGCAGCGACGGACCTCGGGACGCTCTTACACCACGTCTGCGCGCGCCACCCGTCCGCAGTCCGGAACCCGGTCAAAGTTAAGTTATTTCGCTGTGTTAGGCCAAAACGTCCGACAGGATCTCGATCAGACTGTCCACGTCGGATTCCTCGCAGACGAGCGGCGGCAGGAAACGCAGCGTATGAGCACCTGTAGCGTTAATCACGGCACCGGCGGCCAGCGCGCGGGCAACAATATCATGCGCGTCGCCCGCGGCATCATCCAAATCACAGCCGAGCATCAAGCCGCGGCCACGCACCTCGGTCACGTTCGGCAGCTTGGCGAGCTTTGCCTCCATATAGGCGCCTACCTTGGCAGCATGGTCGGCATAATCGCCGCGCACGAGCGCGGAGAGCGTCGCGGCGCACGCCGCGACAGCCAAGCAGCTACCGCCAAAGGTCGAGCCGTGGTCGCCCGGCTTAAACACGTCGGCAATCTCCTTCTTTGCTACGACGGCACCCATGGGCACGCCATCGGCAATGCCCTTGGCAAGGCTCATGATGTCGGGTTCCACGCCATAGGTTTGGAATGCAAACGGCTTGCCGGAGCGGAAGATGCCGCACTGGACCTCGTCGGCTATAAGCACGGCGCCCACTTCGTGTGCCAGGTCGCGCGCTGCCGCCATAAACTCCTCGGTCATGGGGTGCACGCCACTCTCACCCTGGATCGGCTCGAGCATCACGGCACAAATTTCGCTCCCCAGCTGCTTAAAGATCGCACGCAGTTCATTGATATCGTTGGGCGTACAGGCCACAAAGCCACCCGGCAGCGGGCGGAAACTATCCTGCAGCCAATCCTGCATGGTGGCGGCAATGGTCTCGAGCGTACGGCCGTGGAAGCCGCCGCGCATGCACACGATAGTGTTGCCGCCGTTACCGGCACGCTTGGCGTACAGGCGCGCAAGCTTCATCGAGCCCTCATTGGCCTCGGCGCCGGAGTTGGCAAAGAAGGTCTCCCAAACCTGCTCATCCGCAGCCGGGGCACCAAGAGCAGCTGCCGTGGTCTCATCGCCGGCGGCAATGGCATCGGCAAGCACGCGTGCACCATCTAAGTCGTCGTTGGCAAGCTTGGACAGCAGCGCCGCGACCTGTCCACGCTGCTCGATGTAGAAGTAATTGGAGACATGCATGAGCTTTTTGGTCTGTGCCTCGAGCGCCGAGAGCACAGCCGGGTCGCCATGACCTAGGCTGCACACGCCGATGCCGGCAAGAAAGTCGAGGTACTCACGACCATCGTCGACGGTGAGCTTCATGCCGTGACCCTCGACAAACTCGACCGGAGAGCGGCCAAAGGTATGCATAACGTAATGGGATTCAAGCGATTGCTGAGCTGCAAGTGACATGGGATGCCTTTCGTTGAGCGCCGGACGGCGCAGGCCTATGGGTGCAGAAATGGGGCGGCTGCGGGTCAGTTAGACTGTCTGAAGCTTCTCGACCTCGTCGAGGTTCTCGGTCAGACGCGCAGCAAACGTCGAAAGCGGATGCGGATGCGTATCGAACTCGTAAGCCGTCTCGGTGGAATGGATCACGGTGCCGACGCCGGCATCGGTCAGCAGCTCCAGCAGCAGCGAATGCGGCGTGGTGCCGTTGATGATGTGAGCGCGAAATACGCCGCCGGCAAGCGCATCGACGGCCGCGCGCAGCTTGGGAATCATGCCCTTATCGACCTCGCCGCCGTAGAGCATTTCGTTAACCTCGTCGAGTGTTAGGTTGGAGATGAGTGAGTCTTTATCGCTAAAGTCCTTGTACAGGCCGTCGACGTCGGTCAAAAAGATCGCCTTGTGCGCGTGGAGCGCTGCCGCAACGGCACCGGCGGCGGTATCGGCGTTGATGTTGAAGAAGCCGCCGTCCTCCCCCGCCGCGACGGTAGCGATAACGGGGATGTACTCGCTATCGAGTAAGCGCTCGATATAGTCGGTGTTAACGTGCGTCACTTTGCCCACGCGACCGAGCTCGGGGTCGAGCGGCTCGGCGATGAGCGTGCCAGCATCGCTGCCCGACACGCCCACGGCCAGGTTGCCGTGGTGGTTGATGGCGGCAACCAGCTCCTGGTTAACCTTGCCGCCCAGCACCTCGCGCACGATATCCATAGTCGCCGGCGTGGTCACGCGCTGGCCGTTCTTAAACTCGACGGGGATGTCGTAGTGGCTCAGCGCCTCGTTGATGGCCTTGCCGCCACCGTGCACGATAACAGGGCGCATGCCGATGATCTTGAGCAGCACGATGTCGCTCATCACGTCGCGGCGCAGCTGCTCATCTACCATGGCGGCTCCGCCATATTTGATAACAACCGTCTTACCGGTCAGGTTCTTAATCCACGGCAGCGCTTCGAACAGCAGCTGCGCGGTTGCTTCGTTGGATTCGTTCGAACGACAATCGCGTGCGAATTTCATAATCTGCCTCGTCTTTCGTATCGTTATCGCGCCGTGCTCCGCTGTCCGCAATCGCGGCAAGATGCGCAGCGTGCCTGGAATCTAGGAACGGTAGTCGCCGTTAATGGAGATGTACTCATGCGTGAGGTCGCAGGTCCACACGGTCGTTGCCGCGTCGCCTGCGCCCAGGTCGGCCGAGATCACGATCTCGGGCGCCTCGAAACGTCGTAGAGCCTCGTCCTCGTCAAAGGGAACAGTCAGACCATCGCGACAGACAGGCATGCCCATCATGTCGATGGAAACGTCTTCCTGATTAAACTTCACGCCGCACTTGCCAAGCGCCATAGCAACGCGGCCCCAGTTGCAGTCGTGGCCGGCGATGCAAGTCTTAACGAGCGGCGAGTTGGCAACGGCACGGGCGGCGATATCGGCCTCCTCGTCGTTGGCGGCGCCGGTAACGTTGACCGTAACAAGCTTGGATGCGCCCTCACCATCGGCGGCGATATTGCGCGCCAGGCTCTCGCACACCTCGTGCACGGCAAATGCCAACTCGTCAAAGGCATCGGAGCCCTCGACGATAGGCTCGGCATCTGCGGCAGCGGCGCCGGAGGCAAGCATGATGCAGGTGTCGTTGGTCGAGGTATCGGAATCGACCGTTACCTTGTTAAAGGTCTGCTTGACGTTCGAGAGCAGCAGGGCATGAAGTGCCGCAGGCTCGACGGGGGCATCGGTGGTGATAACTGCGATCATGGTGGCCATGTTGGGCATGATCATGCCCGAGCCCTTGCACATTCCGCCTATCGTATAGACATTGCCCGCATGACCCGCAGCTTCACTGACGTAGGATACGGCGTACTCCTTGGAGTGCGTGTCGGTCGTCATGATGGCGCGAGCGGCATCGGCGCCACCGTGGGCGGAGAGCGCCTCGTAGGCAGCAGGAATGGCGGTCTCAAACGTGTCGATCGGCAGAATCTGGCCAATCACACCCGTGGAGGCAACCAGAATCTGCTGGGGCTCGCAGCCGATGACCTGCGATGCGATGCTGCACGTCTCGCGCGCGCAGGCAAGGCCGGTCTCACCCGTGGCGGCGTTGGCATTGCCAGAGTTGACCGAAACACCGGCGATGATACCGTAGCCCTTGTCGGCACCGCCCAGGTTGGCACGGCTCACCTGCACGGGCGCCGCGCAAAAGCGATTGGTGGTAAACACGCCGGCGCCGGGACAGGGTTTATCGGGCACGACGAGCGCGTAATCCAGACGCTCGGGGTTCTTGCGGAACCCAGCGTGGATGCCTGCGACTTTAAAACCAGCCGCAGCCGTAACGCCACCCTCGACGGCGCGAATCTTGATATCAAACAGCTCGGTATTCATCGTCTTTATGACTCCTTATGTCAAACAAAAAAACGGACATCGGTTGGTGCGCCATGCCAGTCGTGATCATGAGACCAGCTTAAGAGTGGCGCCCCACTCGATGCCCGACTACCAAATCGTTAACAATCGAATGTGCTACACCGGACACGCCACTGTAGGCAAGCCTCGTCGCTCGTCAAAGCTAAAGACGATATTGGCGCACTGGACTGCTTGGCCCGCAGCGCCCTTGCACAGATTGTCGATGGCGCCCGTCGCCACCAGCACGCCCGCGCGCTTGTTGAGCGCGAGGCCGATCTGGGCGGCGTTGGTGCCGACGACCGAAGCCGTCTTGGGCTGCTGACCGGCATCGAGTACGCGTACGAAGGTGCGACCGGCGTAGAACTGCTTGTAATGGTCGACAACGTCCTCAAGGGTCAAGGTATCGATAGCCTGCGGCGTAAGCGGCAGCGTCACCGTGGAGAGCAGACCGCGCTTGAGCGGTGCCAGGTGCGGGGTAAAGACGACGCGATCGGTCAGGCCAAGGATTTGCTCAATCTCGGGCGTGTGGCGATGCTTGCCCACGCCGTAGGCCTCCAAGTTCTCGTCGGCGCTGCAAAAGTGGGTGCGGGCGTTGCAGGACTTGCCGGCACCCGTCACACCGCTGATGGCATCGACAATCACGGGGCCGTTCTCGGCCACCCAGCCCGCACGCACGGCAGGAGCGGCAGCAAGGCTCGTTGCGGTGGGATAGCAGCCGGCGCAGGCGACCAACACGGGCCTGCCAGCAGCATGGCTGGAAGCAGCGGTCTCTAAGTCCTGGCAGAACAGCTCTGGCAGACCGAAGGCACGTGTCTTGAGCAACTCGGGGCTCGTATGCTCGGCGGCATACCATGTCTCAAAGACAGACGCGTCGCTCAGACGATAATCGGCCGAAAGATCAAAGCAGGAGACGCCCGATGCAAGCAGGGCGGGCACCTGCGCCATGGCCGCGGTATGCGGCACGGCCAAGAAGACGGCGTCGCAGGATTTAAGCTCGGGCGCGTCATGCGTCGTGAAGACCAGGTCGCTCACACCAGCAAAGCTCGGATACACCGCGGACAGCGGCTGGCCGGCATCGGCGTTGGACGTAATGGCGACAAGTTCAAACTCGGGATGGCCGAGCACGAGGCGAATGAGCTCGGCTCCGGCATATCCAGCCGCGCCGACGATTCCAACCTTCAAAGACATATCAGACTCCTTGTCTGCGATTTATGCACCGATGCGCATTTCGCAGCGGTCGTTATGAAGTGGGTTGAAACTTTAGCACCAAAAGATGCATTAACACGTAAATGGCTTGCATATTCATGCATTGAAACATTCCCGACACATTCGCTTGAAGGAATTGACAAATGGAGCGGGCCCCGTATTGACCGGCGCTCCTAACGGCGCCGGGCAAGACGGGGCCCGCCCATGCGAAAACCAAGTTGTTAGGATAAGCCAGCTGGCTAGAGCTCGACCGGCACCCATTCGTCGTGATTGCAGATAAAAGCCTCGGGATCTTCGACGCTAAAGAAGACGAGCGTGGGGTCGTTAGGCCCCTCATAGTGCTCGCTCAAGCGCTCAAGATGTTTCCATCCAGCCTCGCGCATATCGGGAGCGGCCTGGTCATCCAGACCCGCATGCCCGCGCAAGATGAGCCAGCCATGGCCCGGCCACCAACTCGTGGTCTCAAAGCGCTGATTTTGCAGCAGCTCTTGCCACACGTCTTTGGTGCGCGCCGTCACAAACCACAGCTTACCGTCCTGAATCTGTGCAAACGAGAACGGACGTACATGTGGCTGCCCGTCCACGCTCGTCGCCAAGTACCACGCCGGCACCGACGTCAGATACTCCAAAACCGTATTCAATCCGTCCACGTTTCCTCCTGTACTAGCCAGTTTGAGAGCCTGGTTTGTGTGAGCTAGAGCTCCAGGCGCTCCTCGCTGCCGTCGATATCACAGAAGCGGGCGACGATATTGCGGACCGAGAAAAACGCAAGGCGGCCGTCGTTGGCACTATCGTGTTGCTCGCCAATGCCCACCATGTGCTTAAAACCCGCTTGACGCACCTTGTCGCTCGCAGCTGCGTCGTCCTCAAGTGCGGCTTCGCCGGTCAACACGATCCAACATTCCCCCGGCTTCCAGCCCGATACTTCAAACTTGGGATTCGCACTCAGCTCCGCCCACACATCCTTATCGCGCGACGTGCAAAACCACAACTTACCGTCATCGACTATGGCAAACGAAAACGGTCTCACGCGGGGCTGATGTCCGTCGGCCACATCGGTCGTGGCCAGATACCACGCCGGAATGCGCCTGAGATACGAACAGGCGCGCTCAAGCTGAGCCGTGCGGTCGTTGTCGGTCATAGGGACCCCTTTCTTGCGCTCGAATCGCGCCTAAACAAGTTGAAGATTGATGCCGATGACGCAGATGAGCAGCAGCGCCGTCACCACCGCAGCCAACGCATCGCCGCGGCCAAATGCAAGCGCATGCAGACGTGTGCGGCCCTGCTCGCCGTGATAGCAGCGTGCATCCATGGCAGCAGACAGCGTCTCGGCATGACGGAACACGCCGGTGAACAGCGGAATCGCCACACTGCCGAGCATGCGTACGCCACCGAGCGGACCGCCCGTTACGCGTGCACCGCGGCTCGCCTGCGCATCGGCCGTCTGCTTCATCTCGGTGGCGAACTGCGGCATAAAGCGCAACGCGATACCCATAATCATGCCGAGCTCGTGCGCAGGAAGTCCCACACGCGCAAACGGTGCGAGCAGACGCTCAAAGCCCGCGGTGAGGTCGAGCGTCGGCGTAGTGAGCGTAATGGCACTCATGCCGGCCATCATCAACGTCAGGCGGCACGCCATAAAGGCGGCAGAACGCAGTGAGCCCTCGCTTATCTGCAGAAAACCGAGCTGCCACAAGATGCGCCCACTCTGATCGGTAAACAAGTTGAGCACCGCGACCACGACGACGATTGCCAGCAGCGGCGCCATCGATGATAGGACCCGGCGCAACGGCACCCGGGACACGGCATAGATCAGCACGACGAAAATTGCGACAGGGGCCAGTCCGCGGAAGCCACTGACCGTGAGCGTCGTGATCAGAAACACAAAGCCCAAGAGCAACTTGGTTCGCGGGTCCAGGCGGTGGATTGCACTATCGCCGGGATAGTAACTACCAAACGAAAACGCCTCCATCAGCAGCCCTCCTCTCGCGCGACCGTCTTGGATTTAGCAATGTCCGAGACGTTAGAAGAACCGTCTGAGCGACCGATCAGCAAATTTGCCAACTCGTCGGCCAACGACTCAACCGTATAGAGCCCGCCGCGACGCAGCGGCACGCCCGCCTCCGTAAGCGCCAGCGCCATACGCTGGGCGGCGGGAACACCCAAGCCGATCGACTTGAGCTCATCGGCATGCGCAAACACCTGCACGGGCGTTCCCTCGGCAAACACCGCGCCCTCGTTCATCACAACGATACGGTCACAACAATTTGCCAGGTCATCCATGCTGTGCGAAACCATGACAACGGTCAGGCCCTCGCAATGGAGTCGATCGATGAGCCCTAGGAAATCCCTGCGCGCAGCCGGATCGAGCCCCGCCATGGGTTCATCGAGCACCAGGACCTCGGGCTCCATGGCAAGCACGCCGGCGAATGCCACGCGCCGTTGTTGACCGCCCGAAAGCTCAAAGGGGCTCTTGTCGCCGACCGTGGAAAGGTCGAGGCCCACGCGTGAGAGCGATGACTCGACACGACGGTCGACTTCATCTTGCGGCAAGCCAAGGTTGTGCGGACCAAACGCCACGTCCTGCGCCACGGTTTCGGCAAACAGCTGACGCTCGGGATATTGAAACACCACGCCGACCTTGGCCTTAACCGCGGCGGCGTCTTTCTTGTTTGACAGATCGAGCCCCAGCGCGCAAACGCTTCCCTCCTGGGGACGAATCAAACCGTTGAGATGCTGGACCAGCGTCGACTTACCCGAACCGGTATGACCTGCCAAACCCAGGAACTCGCCGCGACGCACCGTCAGCGATACATCGCGCAGCGCCCACGGGCTGCTGGGGTCGTTTCCCCAGAGAGCCTGTTTGTTCGATTTGCCCGCAGTGGCCGAGCGCTTGCGCCATCGACGGCGCTCGCGGGCACTCAGCGAGTAACTATGCGAGAGGTGCGAAATCTCGATGACGGGCTCCGACACGGCTGTCCCGTCGGTTGCAGAGGAGACGTTGTCGAGCACACGAGAATCGGATGCAGAAGGCCGCCCTGCGGTGTCTTCCCCACTCCGGTCGGCATATACCTGCGCAATCTCGGCGACCATATCCGCCTCGCGCACCTGCGCATGAACGGGCACGCCCTTCGCACGAAGTGCCATGCCCAAGCAGCACGACGCCGGCATATCCAGGTTGAGCTCCACGAGCCCATCTGCCCGCGTCAGAATCTCCTCGGGCGTACCGAGCATGGCAACGCGCCCCGCCCGAAATACCGCGACACGATCGGCCTCGGCGGCCTCTTCCATAAAGTGCGTAATCATCACGATGGTCATGCCGCGATCGTGCAACGCGTGGCAAGCCTTCATGAGGCCCTTGCGTCCACGCGGATCGAGCATCGAGGACGCCTCATCCAAGATGAGCACGCGCGGTTCCATGGCAAGCACGCCAGCAAGCGCCACGCGTTGCTTTTGGCCACCCGAGAGCGCGTGGGTCTCGTGGCGCTCAAAGCCCACCAGGCCCACGCCCTTCAGCGCCTCGCGTACGCGCTGCGCAATTTGCGCCGATGGAACGCCAAGGTTTTCGGGACCGAACGCAACGTCATCTTCGACAAGCGTTGCCACCAGCTGGTCGTCGGGATTCTGGAACACCATGCCTGCGGTCGAACGAATGTCGTAGACCAGCTCGGGATCGGACGCATCCATACCGTTGATACGTACCGTGCCCGCATCGGGCTGCAGCAGCGCATTCAGATGCTTGGCAAACGTCGACTTGCCCGACCCATTGCCACCGAGGATGCAGAAAAACTCCCCGTCCTCGATGTTCAGATTGACACCGTCGAGTGCCGACACGGCACCGTCATAGCTAAAGGAAACGCCCCGACACTCAATCATGCGCGGCCTTTGACCTGATCCTTTTTAGGCGTGATGAGGTTGGAGACCGCCTTGTACACCGCAAGTGTCAATACCGAGTTAAGGACGGTCTTGATAAGGTTGAACGGCAGCACGGCAGGAATCATGAGCGGGGCGATCACATCGACCGAGCCATACCAGAACCATACGCCAATGGTAAGGTTAGCGACCATAGACAGCGCCGTAGCGGCAATGACACCGAACACTAGGCCAATCACGGCACCCTTATAGGTATGCATCTTCTGGTACACGATAGCCGCGGGCAGAATGTAGCCCAGCGTAGCCACCAGGTTCATAAGTGCGCCGACCCAATCGCCCGTGGTAAGCGCATGGATAACAATCGCCATAGCGGCAACAGCAGTGCCGGCGCCAGGGCCATACGCAAATCCACACACCATCGCCGGCACCAGCGACGGGTCATACGTCAAAAACGGCGCCGAAGGAAGGATGGGCAGCTGCACATACATAAACAGGGCGCCCAAGGCACACATCAGCGCCATGGTAACGAGCTGTTTGGTGCTCCACCTATTCGTGTTCTCAAAATGGATATGCTGCGACTGTTCAGACATAAGATCACCTGCCTCTTTCATCCGGACTCTAACCGTTGGTACTGGGATCTCACCAGTTCAGCCGGCATGCGAACCAACGCACACACGGGTCGCGGACTCATCGGCTCGGCCGCAGGCACCTCGCCTGCGCCACGGCACCCCTTTAGCACCGCCCGATTTACCGCCAGTGGGGAATTTCACCCCGCCCTGAAACAGCAATTGCAAGTGTAGCACCAGTAGGCTTTCGCGCAAGTATGCCAAGGGTAATTTATGGCGGGGGAAACGCTCTAGAAATGCGGCCGGGACAGAGCAGCGCGACAATAACGTACCCGCCCATCCCAAAGTGCTGCGCTTTTCGCGGCAAAGCCGCGAAACAGCAAAAGGGAAAAGCCACCGCAACAACCACGTTCCCCATCCATCCCAAAGTAGCGCGCCTTTCGCGCAAAGCGCGAAACAGCGAAAGGGACACGTATTCCCATCAACCACGTCCTTCTCCGCGAGCCGACCTCAAGGCCGTAAACGCAGGGAATCCGGGGGCGTGACGGGGTTTCTCTCCGGAACATTCCGCAGGACGCAAAGAGGCTCCGCAGCGCGAAGCGCGATGCGGAGCCTCTTTGCATGTCCGAGGACGTTCCGGAGAGAAACCCCGTCACGCCCCCGGATTCCCGGTGGGAGTTTTAGACCTTGTCGGCCTTAGTACATACCGCCGCCCTGCTGACCAGCGGTGGCAGCAGCGATAGCGTCCTCAAGCTGAGTGTTCTTGGGCACATCGGAGACAGTAGCCTCGGTGATGAGAATCAGGCTGGCGACAGAAGCAGCGTTCTGCAGGGTGACACGGCTGACCTTGACGGGGTCGAGGACGCCCATCTCGATCATGTCGCCCCACTCGCCGTTGGCAGAGTTGAGACCCTGGCCGGCGGGCAGCTCGGCAACCTTGTCGACCACGACAGCGCCCTCAAAGCCAGCGTTCTTGGCGATGGTAGCGACCGGAGCGGTCAGAGCCTTCTTGACGATATCGACGCCGATCTTCTCCTCGGGGTCGTCGATCTCGACAGCATCGAGCGCAGGCACAGCGTCCATGAAGGCGACGCCGCCGCCAGCGACAATGCCCTCCTCGACAGCAGCGCGGGTAGCCTGCAGGGCGTCCTCGACGCGATGCTTGATCTCCTTGAGCTCGGACTCGGTAGCAGCGCCGACCTTGATGACGGCAACGCCACCGGAGAGCTTGGCCAGGCGCTCCTGGAGCTTCTCGCGGTCGAAGTCAGAGGTGGTGTTCTCCATCTCACCCTTGATCTGAGCGATACGGGCGTCGATGGCCTCCTTGGAGCCAGCGCCGCCGACGACGACGGTGTTGTCCTTGGAGATGGTGACGGACTTAGCGGTACCGAGCATATCGGCGGTGATGTCAGCGACCTTCACGCCCAGCTCGTCCAGGGCAGCCTGGCCACCGGTGAGGACGGCGATGTCCTCGAGGATGCGCTTGCGGCGATCGCCGTAGCCCGGGGCCTTGACGGCGCAGACGTTGAGGGCGCCACGGATCTTGTTGAGGACCAGGGTCGGCAGAGCCTCGCCGTCGATGTCCTCAGCGATGATGAGCAGGCCACGACCAGCGCGCTGGACAGCCTCGAGAACGGGCATGATGTCCTGAACGCTGGAGATCTTCTGGTCGGTGATGAGGATGTACGGATCCTTCATCACGGCCTCCATGCGGTCGTTGTCCGTGACGAAGTAAGCGGAGACATAGCCCTTGTCGAACTGCATGCCCTCGACGGTGTCGATGGTGATGTCGAACGTCTGGGAATCCTCGACGGTGATGACGCCGTCCTTGCCCACGACCTCCATGGCCTCGGCGATCTTCTCGCCGACCTCGGGGTCACCGGCGGAGATAGTACCGACGGAAGCGATCTGCTCCTTGGTCTCGACCGGCTTGGCCTGCTTCTTCATCTCGGCGACGGCGGCGTTAACGGCCTTGTCGATGCCGCGACGAATGGCCAGCGGGTTGGCGCCAGCGGCGACGTTGCGCAGGCCGTCGTTGACGATGGCCTGAGCGAGCAGAGTTGCGGTGGTGGTGCCGTCACCCACGGTGTCGTTGGTCTTGGTGGCGACCTCCTTCACCAGCTGAGCGCCCATGTTCTCGATGTTGTCCTCGAGCTCGATCTCCTTAGCGACAGAAACGCCGTCGTTGGTGATGGTCGGGGCACCGAACGTGCGCTGCAGCGCAACGTAGCGACCCTTGGGGCCCATGGTGACGGTAACGGCGTCGGCCAGAGTGTTGACGCCCTTGGCGAGCTTAGCGCGGGCATCGGTGTTGAACGTAATGTTCTTTGCCATGGTAGGTAATCCTCCAAAAGAAACGTGACTCGCGTCGCCGCTTCCGAGTCCTATGCGGCGGGCGCGTTCAAAGACGAATCAGAGATTCTGACGAGACTAGGCCTCGACGACGGCGTAGATATCGTCAGCGCGCATCAGCAGATACTTCTCGCCGTCGACCTTGACCTCGTTGCCACCGAACTTACCGTAGATGACAACGTCGCCGACCTTGACGTCCATGGGGATGCGCTCACCCTTGTCGTTGACCTTGCCGGCGCCAACGGCAACGATGGTGCCACGCTGCGGCTTCTCCTGAGCGTTGCTGGCGATATACAGACCAGAAGCGGTCTTCTGCTCGGCCTCGTCGGGTTTGACCAGAACACGATCTGCAAGCGGCTTCAAAGACGACATGCTTGTCTCCTCCTTTTTGGGCCGCGCGGTTATGCCGCGCGAATTAACCCTTTTTTGTTTGCGTACGCGTTGAATGGTACCCACGAATGGCGGGTTATACAACACGGAGTCAAAAAATCTTATTTTTTGGCACTTAGATTTTCTGAATGCCGGGGGATAACTTAGCGGTGGCTCCCGTGTGGCTCCGGAGGGGCGGGGCATAAGGTTTCCTGCTCGGGCAGTCCTGCTCGCACGAAGGCCACATTAAGTGGCCTTCGGCTCGTGCGGAACTCACGATAAACCTTATGCCCCGCCCCTCCGGAGCCACACGGGAGCCAGGTTAACTAATTCGGTCCCGGCATTCAGAAAAGTCAGTGCAGCAAAATGGCGATGCGGATAGGAATGTGGGCATGGTTTTCGCTGCGCGCACGGGTCCCCTGGGGAGCAGCGTGCATTTTTGGGAGTTTTCAGCAAGCCAGGACGGCTGCATACGCGCCGGACACACCATATTGGTCCCAAGAACGCCTTTGACCGGCGATTTGGTCGACGGGCAAACCCCGTCAGGACAAAAAAGCGTGCCTCGCGCCGCACCGGACCCCAAAATGACGTCGATCTCCGCAATGCCACCCGACTGCAGCGGCACCGGCAGAGCTCACGGTGCTGAATACTCCATTTTTTGCACGGCCCAGGCGGGGGTACATCAGGATCAGGAAGGACATCCCAGCCTTTTTATACAATCTGTAATGGGAAGTATGCAAAACGCAAACGTGGCTCGAGCGCCATCCCAAAATAGGCTGCGCGAGCCGCGTTTAACGGTACGACATGAATATTAGCGCTCGTAAATCAAGTTGCCTGCCAGGTAGGTGGCCTGAACCTTGGTGGCTTGGAGTTCTTGGGGGTCGATGGTGAGTGGGCTTTGGTCCAGGACTACCAGGTCGGCGTATTTGCCGGGTTCTAGGCTGCCGAGGTTTTGCTCGTCGCCCGCTGCATAGGCGCTGCCCAGGGTGTAGTTGCGCAGAGCCGTTGCCGCATCGATACGCTCACTCGGCAGCCAGCCGCCCTCGGGCCAGTGGCTTTTGGGGTCTTGGCGCGTGATAGCCGTGTAGAGCACGTTCATGCTGGTAACAGCTGTTATGGGGCTATCGGTGCCGAAGGCTTGGCGAATGCCGCGCTGCTTATAGGTCGCAAACGGCCACATGATGCGGCTGCGCTCCAGGCCCAGATCGCGCTCGGGGCCGCCCGGGTCGAGCGTAATGTGACAAGGCTGGCTCGAGGCAACGACGTTAAGCTTGCGTAGACGATCGATGTCCTCGGGCAAGAGGTTCTCCAGATGCTCGAGCGTGTTATGGCCGTGCTGGGGCAGGCCGTACAGGTCGGCGGCTTCCTCAAAGATATCAAGCGCGGCATGGATGGCACCGTCGCCGATGACGTGGATACGCACAGTGTGGCCGCGCTCCGCAGCCGCCAGAACCAGCTTACGCATGCGCTCGGCAGGAACTGTCAGACGGCCCTGGTCGCCCGGGAAGCGCGGATTGGTATAGGGCTCGGTGAGATATGCCGTGTGTTCGCTCGACACGCCGTCGAAGAACTGCTTAAAGCCCGGTGCCGAGAGCAGCACATTGTTCGCGTAACGTGCCTGCAGCTCTTCCAAGCGCGACTGGTCATCCAGCAGCGTGGGGAACAGATGGGCTCGGATGCCCAACTTGCCGGCTGCCTGCAGTTTGTCGTAGACGTCGTCGCGGATAAAATCGCAGCCCGGCATGGGCATGAGCGACATATCGCATATCGAGGTGATGCCCTGCTCGGCCATACGCCTCATTTGATCGGCGTAAGCGCTTGCAATGCGATCCTCCCCCAGCCACTCAAGGCAGCGCGGTAGCAGCTGCATGGCAGCCGCCTCGTGAGCAATGCCCGTGAGCTCGCCGCTTGCGTCCTTGTCGTAGCCACCGCCCGCTGGCGGCTCGCTGTCGCGCGTGACGCCGAGCGCCTCGAGTGCGCGGCTGTTGAGCCACAGCGTATGGCCGTCGCCCGAATACATAACGCAGGGGCGATCGGGGAATGCCGCATCGAGCGACGCCTTGGTAGGATGCTCGGGCGGGTCCCAACGGTAGTCGCGCCAGCCCTGAGTCACAACCCAAGCGTCGTCGGGCAGGTCCTGGGAAAACTCGAGCGCGTGTTGCACCAGCGCCGCCTCGGACGTGCCCATATCCATGAGCATGTACGGCGAGGAGCCGACCGAGGTATGGAAGAAGTGCAGATGAGCGTCATGGAAACCTGGGCAGACAAACTGCTCGCCGTAGTCGATAACCGGCGTGGCGGCAGGCGCGGCGGCAATCACGTCATCGGGCGCACCGACTGCGACGATACGGTCGCCTGCGATGGCAATCGCCAGCTCGCGGGCGGTATCGATGCCGTCTTGCGCGGTAAAGACGTTCTTGGAGCGGATAATCCGATCAATATGTTGCATGGGCATCCCCATCTCTGGCAGGAAATTCAACACCCCCGAGTGTACTCCCCCGCCCTTGTAACAAAACCCCAAGCGGCAAACGGCAACTTTACCAGCCCTAGCGGCAGGTGGCATACTGGAGAGAGCCTGTACGATTTTGCGATCAACCCAGCAAGGAGCAAATCGACCATGACGAAGACCAAGGCACAGCAGATTATGGCGGCGACCGAGGCTCGCGCGGCTGACGACGTCACCGCAGCCATCAAAGATATCGCTACCGAGTTTGAACCCTATATCATCAAGCAGCGCCGGCACTTCCATAAGCACCCGGAGCTGAGCCTTGCCGAGGAGCGCACGACCTCCGACATCGCCAACCAGCTCGACGCCATGAATATCCCCTACGAGCGTCCGCTCAAGACCGGCTTGGTGGCAACGCTTCGCGGTACCGCGTCGGATGCCTACCACGAGGACGGCACGCCGCGCCGCCGCATCCTGCTGCGCGCGGATATCGACGCCCTGCCCGTCACCGAGCAGACCGGCGAGGAGTTTGCCAGCGTCAACGAGGGCTGCATGCACGCCTGCGGCCACGACTGCCACATCGCTATGATGCTCGGCACGCTGCAAATCCTGCGCCATATGACCGACGACATCCACGGCGAAGTCCGCATCGTCTTCCAGCCCAGCGAGGAAAACGGCCAGGGCGCCAAGCTCATGATCGGCACGGGCGTGCTCGACGGCGTCGATGGCGCCTACGCCGCGCACATCTGGAGTGAGGTCGACGCCGGCACCGTGAGCTGCGAGCCCGGACCGCGCATGGCCAATACCGACTGGTTCCGCATCGACGTCCGCGGCACCTCGTGCCACGGCGCCATGCCCCAGCGCGGTCACGACGCCGTTATGGTTGCCGCCGAGATCGTCAACGCTCTGCAGACCATCGTTTCGCGCGAGATCAGTCCCTACGAGCCGGCCGTCATTACCGTCGGCGAGCTGCACGGCGGCACCGCGCGCAACGTTATCGCCGGCACGGCCTATCTCGCCGGCACGGTGCGCACCTACGGAGATTCGACCCACGAGGAAATGCCGGAGCTCATGCGCCGCATCGTGGAGCATACCGCGGCCGCCTTGGGCGCCGAGGCAGAGCTCACCGACTACACCATCGCCAATTACAAGGTCGAAAACGATGCCGCCTCGAGCGAGCGCTGCCGCCAGGCAGTAATCAAATGCCTGGGCCCCACCGGCCAAGGCCATTATCGCGGCACACTCTCGGGTGAGGATTTTTCGGAGTACCTGCGCCGCGTACCGGGCGTGCTCGCCTTTGTTGGCACGCGCAACCCCCAGATTGGCGCCACGTACGCCCAACATTCTTGCTTCTACAAGATTGACGAGTCGGTACTGGCCAAGGGCTCCATGGTGGCCGCCCAATATGCCATCGACTTTTTGGCCGAGCCCACACAAGAAGAGCTCGACGGCCCCACGATTGCCGCGGTCGCCGAGACCAATCCCGACCTGGCAGCCAAACTGCGCTCTGCCAAGGCCACGGCCGCCGAGGCCCGCGACGCCATGCACGATGCCCGCACGGCACGCCATGCCGCGATCAAGGGCATCCACGATGCACGTGCCGCCGCTCGCCGCGAGGAGAAGCGCGGCGAGTAGTCGATTCGCGGCCATCTCGCAGTCATAGCCACATCGCGATATCAAAGCGGGGGCGGACGTTTCGACACGTCCGCCCCCGCTCATTTGTCAAGCGCCATTTCTACCGTTTCTACCCCGTCCCCAAATGGCAGGTGGCAGGGTTACTCGTCCTGCGGGTCCTCGTCGGAGCTTGGCGCAGGCTCGGGCTCAGGTGCAGGCTCGGGCTCCGGTTCCGGCATGGGCGCGGGCTCGGGCTCAGGCACGGGCGCGGGCTCAGGCTCAGGCTCAGGCTCAGGCACG
>DXLV01000041.1:0-9748 GCA_019414545.1 Collinsella sp.
GTTTTCCGATTATGCTGCCGATAGGGAAGAAACGGACCCGACATCGATGCTTGCGCTCTATCGTGACGCCCTCTGGCTGCGGCGCAAGCTGCGCGGGTGCGCCAACGATCTTGCGTGGCTCGATCTTGACGGGCGCACCGGTCTTGCGGATGGTGCCGAGGGCGCTGAGGGCGGCGTCATCGCCTATCGCCGCGATAACGGCTGGGCGTGCGTGACGAACTTCGGTGCAGCACCCGTGGAGCTGCCGGCGGGCAGGGTCCTGCTCACCTCATCAGCGCTTGCAGACGGCAGACTCGCGCAGGACAGCTCTGCCTGGATCATGCTCGGTGAGATGTAAGGGCCTCTTGCGGCGAGTTTGCGTTTGCCTGCGCCTTCCGTGGTGGCTGATGTCTTCGCGAGGTTCGCGAGGGCGTCGCAAAACTTTTCAAAAAAGTTCTTGCATAGGATGCGGGCATCACGTAAGATTAATCTTCGTAAGCGGACATGGCTCAGTTGGTAGAGCACAACCTTGCCAAGGTTGGGGTCGCGGGTTCGAGCCCCGTTGTCCGCTCCATTTGGGCGTTTAGCTCAGGGGGAGAGCGCTTCCCTGACACGGAAGAGGTCAGAAGTTCAAATCTTCTAACGCCCACCAAATGTTCGCAGCTCAGAGGCTATGTCCTCTGGGCTGTTTTGTTTTTTGCCACCAAGCGCGCCGCCAAATAAGTCATCAAATATTGATCCAAGGTCCGTACGCGATGGTCTTTGTATCCCGTAGGGGTGCCGGCAGATTGCATGTGTCCTGGCCCATCATGACCGCAACATGTTGGTCAAGGACAATCTTTTGGATTCTTTTGGCGCGAGCAGCTTGGTTTTGGTGCTATTTGGCGGCGGCACGGTTGAGGGGGTTTCAAAACTGCTGTGCAGGTAGTTGGGTTGATAACGTTTTAGCAGTCTGCCAAGAGGCCTTCATTTATAATGCGTCTGCAAATTGACCAATTGCTTTGACCTGCTGAAACACTATATGTTGTGTTTGACCTAAAAAAAGAATACAGGATATAGATGCCTCTTTGTCGTATGATAGATGGCGGACAGAGAACGAGAACCTTATTCGCCCCATTATTTGGATGGATCTTTGAGCCCCTTGATTGGCTGCGAGGATTGTCCGCATGAGGGCCTATGGTTATCGAAAACACAGATTGCGCGACGGCGCCGCAAGACAGGGTAAGCCCTGCCGGGCATCGTTTGGCTCTGAAGCGCAATGAGGCTACGATGCGAAAGAGGCAAGAGGATGAAGATCATCAAGCGCAGCGGCACCGAGGTTACCTTTGACATCGATAAGATCGTCAATGCGATCCGCGCCGCAAACTTGGAGGTCGAGGAAGGCTCTCGCCTTACCGACCGCCAGGTGATCTATGCGGCACAAAACGTCGCCGAGGCATGTGAGAAGGCCGGCCACACCGTATCGGTCGAGGAGATCCAGGATCTGGTCGAGGACGAGATTATGCGTCTCGACTGCTACGAGGTCGCTCGCCACTACATCATCTACCGCTATGTTCAGAGCCTGAAGCGCCAAAAGAACACGACCGATGACAAGATTCTGTCGCTGATTGAGTGCAATAACGAAGAGGTCAAGCAGGAGAACTCCAACAAGAATCCGACCGTCAACTCCGTTCAGCGTGACTACATGGCCGGCGAGATCTCCAAGGATCTGACCCAGCGCGTGCTGCTGCCCCAGGAGATCGTGGATGCGCACAACGAGGGCCTGATTCACTTCCATGATTCGGATTACTTTGCCCAGCATATGCATAACTGCGACCTGGTGAACCTGGAGGACATGCTCCAGAACGGTACTGTTATCTCGGGCACGCTGATTGAGAAGCCGCATAGCTTCTCGACTGCCTGCAACATTGCGACGCAGATCATCGCCCAGGTTGCTTCCTCCCAGTACGGCGGCCAGTCGATTTCGCTGACCCATCTTGCCCCGTTCGTCGAGGTGAGCCGCCAGAAGATTCGCGGCGAGGTTGCCCGCGAGCTTGAGGAGCTCGGTGTTTCCGCTCCCGCAGAGAAGGTGCGTGAGGTCGTAGAGGACCGTCTGCGTGATGAGATCCGTCGCGGTGTCCAGACGATTCAGTATCAGGTCGTGACCCTTATGACCACCAACGGCCAGGCACCATTCGTGACGGTCTTCATGTACCTCAACGAGGCCCGCTCGGTCCAGGAGAAGCACGATCTTGCCATGATCGTGGAGGAGACGCTTCGCCAGCGCTATGAGGGCGTTAAGAACGAGGCGGGCGTGTGGATCACCCCGGCGTTCCCCAAGCTTATCTATGTGCTCGAGGACGATAACGTTTACGAGGATTCCCCGTACTTCTATCTGACTCAGCTGGCCGCCAAGTGCACCGCCAAGCGCATGGTGCCCGACTACATCTCCGAGAAGAAGATGCGCGAGCTTAAGCTTTCGAAGGGTGAGACCGCGGGCAATGGCGATTGCTACACCTGCATGGGTTGTCGCAGCTTCCTGACGCCCGACCGCTCGGGCAACGGCTTTAATAACGTTGCCAACGCGCTGAACTATGACCCGAGCAAGCCCAAGTATTACGGTCGCTTTAACCAGGGTGTTGTGACCATTAACCTGCCCGATGTCGCACTGAGCTCGCACCAGGACATGGACAAGTTCTGGAAGATCTTCGACGAGCGCCTTGAGCTGTGTCACCGCGCTCTGCTGTGCCGCCATGAGCGCCTGATGGGCACGCTTTCGGATGCCGCGCCGATTCTTTGGCAGTACGGCGCCCTGGCACGCCTTAAGAAGGGCGAGACGATCGATAAGCTGCTCGTGGGCGGCTATTCCACCATCAGCCTGGGTTACGCCGGTCTGTATGAGTGCGTCAAGTACATGACGGGCCACAGCCACACCGAGAAGGAGGGTACGCCCTTTGCCATGGCCGTTATGCAGCGTATGAACGACAAGTGCGCGGAGTGGAAGGCCGCGAGCGATATCGATTTCTCGCTGTACGGTACGCCGCTGGAGTCGACGACGTACAAGTTCGCCAAGTGCCTGCAGCGCCGTTTTGGCATTATTCCGGGCGTGACGGACAAGGGCTATATCACCAATAGCTACCATGTTCACGTGTCCGAGGAGATCGATGCCTTCGATAAGCTTAAGTTTGAGGGCATGTTCCAGCAGCTTTCGCCGGGCGGCGCCATCTCCTACGTCGAGGTTCCCAACATGCAGGACAACCTTAAGGCTGTCATTCGCGTGATGCAGTACATCTACGACAACATCATGTACGCCGAGCTCAACACCAAGAGCGACTACTGCCAGGTGTGCGGCTACGACGGTGAGATCAAGATTGTCGAGGATGACGGTAAGCTAGTGTGGGAGTGCCCCAATTGCGGCAATCGTGACCAAGAGAAGATGAACGTCGCCCGTCGTACGTGCGGCTACATCGGCACCCAGTTCTGGAACCAGGGTCGAACCGAGGAGATTCGCGACCGCGTGCTGCATCTCTAATACCGCTCCGGGGCTGAGCCGAGAGGGCCGCTTGGGCATTTGCTCGCTATTTCGGACAGTCCTGCGCAAGACGAAGGCCACATTAAGTGGCCTTCTTTGCGTGCGGAACTCATATCGAGCAAAAGCCCAAGCGGCCCTCTCGGCTCAGCCAAGTTGACGTAGCTGAGATGCAGCATGCGGTCTGCTCGCTTCTCGAAGTTCTTAGCGGAAATGAGTTGAGCTGCAATGACGATCTGCTTGCAATGGCGGTTGAGCTGCAGCTGAGTATTTATTGGACCGCGAACCCTATACTCAATGTTCGCTTCGTTCATTGAGTTACCCTTTGCATGAGGCCGGGACATATCGTCCCGCCCGCAGTTTCGCAGGCCGAAGGCCGAGAATGTTTGAGGACGGGATGATATGTCCCGGCCTCCCGGGAGAGTTACCTATGAACTACGCGAACATTAAGTATTTCGATATTGCTGATGGGGAAGGCGTCCGTACTTCTCTGTTTGTGAGTGGGTGCCGTCGTGGGTGCAAGAACTGCTTTAACTCCGTCGCGTGGGACTTTGCTGCGGGTGAGCCGTTCGATCGCGCCGTCGAGGACAAGATTATCGAGAGTCTCGACCATCCCTTTATCGATGGCCTGACGATTCTGGGCGGGGAGCCTATGGAACCCGAGAACCAGGTGGGGCTCGTTGACTTTGTCGAACGCGTGCGTGCGGCCTATCCTGTGGAGTCGGGGAAGACCATTTGGTGCTTTACCGGCGACGTGCTCGAGGAGCTTGTGCCGGGCGGCCGTCATCATACCGAGGTGACGGACCGTATCCTTGCCTGCCTCGACATGTTGGTGGATGGTCCGTTCGTTCAAGACCTGTACGATATCTCGTTGCGTTTTAGGGGCTCGAGTAATCAGCGCGTGATCGACATGAACGCCACGCGCGCTCGTGCCGCGCGTGAGGGCGTTGCGCTTTGCGATGCTGTGGAGCTTTGGCGAGACGATCCGGTCTATTCGACCCATACTATGTAGCTGGCAGAGGCTGCGTGCCGGCGTGGTACCATAGCGCGAACGCGAAATCGAAAAAAGTGAGGCCCAGATGGTCGATCAGGAAAAAGTCGAGACTGCCATTAAGCTGCTGCTTGAAGGTATAGGCGAGGACCCAACTCGTGAGGGCCTGCTGGAGACGCCGGCACGCGTCGCCCGTATGTATGGCGAGATTGCCGGCGGTATGGACCAGAGTGCCGAGGAACACCTGTCCAAAACTTTTGCCGTCGCTTCGAACGATTTGGTTATCGAGCGCGACATTACGTTTTACTCGCTGTGCGAGCACCATCTGCTGCCGTTTTATGGCAAGGCTGCGATCGGTTATATCCCTAACGGTCGCGTGGCGGGTCTGTCTAAGCTTGCCCGCACGGTTGAGGTTTATGCCCGCCGTCTGCAGCTGCAGGAGCAACTGTGTGCACAGGTTGCCGATGCCCTCATGGATTATCTCGCTCCCCAGGGAGCGATTGTGCTGATGGAAGCCGAGCACATGTGCATGACCATGCGCGGCGTGCAAAAGCCCGGCACCAAGACCGTGACGCTCGCTCGTCGCGGCGTCTTTGAGACCGATCCCGCGCTCGAGGAGCGGTTCTTTAGGATGCTGGGCCGCTAACCATGAGAGTCGTCAACGACTTTACATCGAAGACCGATGAGGGGACGCCGCGTCGCGGCTTTATGGCTTCGGGCCTGACTCCCTTTGGCGCCATGCCTCGCATTGATTACATTTGTGCCAACGGGCTGTTCCGGCGGCACCTGGGCAACATTGCACAGTTGGAATCGGGGCGCATCTTTTGCCGCCACGGTATTGACCATCTGCTGGATGTCGCGCGCATTATGTGGATTAAGAATCTTGAGGAACAGCTCGAATTTGACCGCGAGGTCATCTATGCCACGGCACTTCTCCACGATATCGGCAAAGATGAACAGTATGAATCGGGTATATCCCATGATGTTGCAAGCGAACGCGTCGCTGATGCGATTCTCGGCGGCATGCCCGATGACGTGGCGTTTGAGCCGGCCGATGCCGCAGCCATTAAGACGGCCATTCTGGGCCATCGAAAGCTGCGCGTGAACAGCCAACCGCTTGAGCGCCTGCTCTATGCAGCCGACAAAGCGTCGCGCGCCTGCTTTGCATGCCCCGCGCGCAATGCTTGCAACTGGAGCGATGATAAAAAGAACCTGTCGATTCGCGTGTAGTTAGTTTGCGCGGTCGGGGTTCTAAACGAAGGAGACGATCGCGATGAGTAACAAGAAACTGCCCGAGAATGCAACCAGGACTGAAGGCGCCGAGCTCGCTCGCCGTGGAAGGGGCGAAATATCCACCGCAACGGCGGTACCCCACGTGAGCTATGACGATCTTCGCCATGCCGATCGCATTACTATCGACGGTCTCGAGGTCTTTGCCAACCACGGCGTGTATCCCGAAGAGAACGCGCTGGGCCAGAAGTTCATCGTGTCCCTGGTGCTCTATGCCGACCTGCGCGCAGCGGGGGAGCACGATAACCTGGACGCCTCGATTGACTATGGCACGGTGTGCCACGATGTCGATGGCTATCTGCGCGAGCACACGTTTAAGCTCATCGAGGCTGCAGCCGAGGGTGTGGCCCAGATGCTGCTGTGTCGTTACCCCCTGCTGCTTGGTGTGCGCGTTAAGCTCGATAAGCCTTGGGCGCCCGTCGGTCTTCCCCTGGCAAGCTGCGGCGTCGAGATCGAGCGCGTGCGCTAACCGGCCCTACAGCTCGTTGGCAGGCGGTTTTTTGAGCCGCTGCGACAGAGCTCTATTGTCGGGGCAGTACGTGTCGAGCAGGGCGTGGAACCGCTGGTTGTGGCTTGGCTCGAGCAAGTGGACGAGCTCGTGGGCGATAACCATGTCGAGGCATTCGACGGGGTAGGCGGCAAGTTCTCGTGCGATGCGAACGGTGCCGGATTTGGGCGTGCATGAGCCCCAACGCGTTTTCATGCTGCGTACGGAAACGCGGGAAACGGCGACACCCATTGCGATTTCGTATGCGTGCACCATATCGCGCAGCGCCGATGTGACTTCGGACGTATAAAGCTGGTCGATGTGGGCTTGGAGCTCGTCGGACGTTAGACCGTCGAGGATTGCGAGCCGCTTGGCCTGTGGGCCTTCGTCCGATTCGTCGGTACCCATAAAACTTGCGAAGGTGGCCTGCTGGGGTCGCGGTGCGGGTGATACAAAGTTGTGATCGAGTGCATCCTGTACCGTGATGGGCTTGCCCCAAAGTGCAATGATGGACGAGGGGCTGAGCGGCTCTCGCGCCGTTGCCTGACGTTGCTCGCGCTGGGCAAGTCGGCTGATAATCCAGGCACTGTTGCGCTTCACAAACGCTTCGATACGCTCGCGGCTGGCGCCGAGCGGTGCGCTGGCGTGGACCTCACCGCTCGATGTGACACGTAGGTTGAAGTTCTTGACGCGCTTTTTGGTAACGACGACGGGGATGGGTGTCCCATCCGGTCGGGGTAGGAAAATCGTAAACTGCTGCGTCAAAAGCGGTCCTTCAGATCGGGGACGGGCCGGCATGTCGACCGTTCGGCATGCCGGCCTGCTCAAGGGATGTGAAATTAATAACGCTCAAAGAAGGCAAGCGCGTTGTCGCTGCAGAGCTTCTGCATCACGGTCTTGCCGAAGTGCTTGGAGAGCATGTTCTGGAACTCGGGCATCTTGCTGGCATCGGAGAGGAAGGCGGGCACAGTTGCGCCGTCCCAGTCGCCGCCGAGCGCGATGACGTCCTCGCCACCCAGGTCGAGCCAGTTCTCGATATGTGCCGCTAGCTGGTCGAAGGTGACGTCTGCGGCGGTTTTGTCGGTTGCGTCGTTGGAAAGGAACTCGCTGCAGTAGTTGAGGCCGACGATGCCACCCATGTCGCGAATGGTACAGAACTGGTCGTCGGTGAGGTTGCGTTTGACGCCGCAAACCGCACGGGAGTTGGAGTGACTGGCGACGAAGGGGCGCGTGGCGCGGGCGGCGACCTCGTCAAAGCACTCATCGTTGAGGTGGGAGACGTCGAGCACCATGCCGGCGTGCTCCATCTGCGTAAGCGCCTCGATGCCGGCGGCGGTGAGGCCGGCGTGGGTGTCGTGGCCGCTCGCGAGCGGTCCCTGCGCGTTCCAGCTGAGTGACGACATAAGCACGCCCAGGCTCTTGAGCACCTCGATCAGCGCGGGGTCCTCGGCAAAGAACGTGGCGTTTTCGATGGTGTGGATGCAAGCGACCTTGCCGTCCTTGAGCGCGGGGCGAATGTCTGCGGCGCTGCGCACGTTGACCATACGGTCGTGGTTGAGCATTGCCTGGCCGCTCATATGCGCCATGATCTGCGCCTGGAAGCGCGCGGCGTGGGCGGTGGGAATCTCGTCGGGGACAAACGTGGCGAAGCACTGTGCCCACGGCGTGTTGCCGATCTTTGCGAGCGAGATGGCGCAGGCGTTGCCCTCGATGAGGTCGAAATCTTGCGGATGCGTTTCGTCGCCGGGGAAATAACCGTCGGTGCCGGCGGTAAAGCGCAGGTCGAGATCGAGCGTGGCCCAGCCGATGCGGTCGGCGGTGTCGCAGTGTAGATCAAATACGGGATATGCCATGGTTCCTCCGGTTGCAGCGTTTCTTTGCAAACTGTCCTTGAATTGTATGACTAGGGTATAGTTAGCGCCATATGTTCATGGCGGCCCGCGTTGTGCGCCGCCCTTATTACGGAGGTTACCATGTCCAACCAGGGCAAGAAGGTCAAGACCCATTATCGCGGCACGCTCGACGACGGCACGCAGTTCGATAGCTCCTACGATCGCGGCGAGCCGCTGGAGTTCACCTGCGGTGCCGGCCAGATGATCAAGGGCTTCGACGCCGCCGTGGTCGACATGCAGGTGGGCGAGAAGAAGACCGTGCACATTCCTGCTGCCGATGCCTACGGCGAGCACAATCCCGAGATGGTTCTGACCTTCCCGGCCGAGCAGGTTCCCAACATCGAGCAGATCGAGAAGGGCATGAAGCTCTTCCTGTCCACGCCGAGCGGTATGCCCGTCCCTGCCGTCGTCATTGACGTGACGCCCGAGGCTGTGACGCTCGACGCCAACCACGAGCTGGCCGGCAAGGACCTCAACTTTGATATCGAGCTCGTCGAGGTCGAGGGTTAGAGTATGCCTGAACGCTTGGTTTCGACGACATGCTTGGGAAATCTCAACGATCCGTCCTATGAACTCCTGCTTCGCCGGGAGCTGGGTGGTGTCTTTGAAGTTGACGAGCTGCTGCTCGATTGGGACCAGGCTGATGTATGCGCGTTTGCGGGCGTGACGGAGCTGGGGCGCACGGTCGATGTTCGGCTGGATACCGCCGACGGCGGTCGTCTTGCCGACGGCGACGTGCTCGCCATTGACCGTTCGGGCATGGCGCCCGTGGCGGTTATCGTGCGCCTGCGTAGCGCCGAGGTCTATTTGGTCGAAGTCGACCGCATGGATCCGATTGCGCTCGCGCATGCGTGCTGGGAGATCGGCAATATGCACGCGTCGCTTTTCCGAGGCGACTCGGACGAGCATACCGTGCGCATGTATACGCCGGTGCAGCCTGTTTTGGGCCGCATGCTCCGGGGTGTCGAGGGTGTTCGGCTCTCGGTGGTTACCCGTGAACTCGATGCGGCCCGGCGCTTTGCGTCGAGTGCGGCGGAGGTCGTCGTGAGCATGGCTCCCGACTTTACCATCGTAAAAAAGACGCGCGGCTAAGCGCGCGTATGCGCAAGACGGGCTTTGAGGGATTGCCATTCAAAGTCCGTCTTGCTGTTGATGAGAGGCTTTGGGGGAAGCATATGGGTCTTGAGGGAATCAAGCTGATCGCCTGCGATTTGGATGGCACGTTGCTGCATCCGGGGGAGCGCGAGCCACGCCCTGAGGCATTTGAGCTCATTGATGAGCTGCATCGTCGCGGTATTGTGTTTATGCCGGCGAGCGGCCGTCAATATGCGAGCTTGCGCTATCTGTTTGCCCCGGTGGCCGATGAGCTCGCCTATGTATGCGAAAACGGAGCCCTGGTGATGAGCGAGGGGCATGCCGTTGTCAAGCGTTCCATGGAGCGTAGCCTTGCTATGGATATCGCGAATGCCGTGGTCGCCTATCCCCATGCCGACGTAACCCTTTCGTGTGAGGGGCGCCTCTACACCATGAGCGGCAACGATGCGTTCGTCGATCATTTGCGCTATGAGGTCCACTGCGATGTGGCGGTGGTCGACCGCCCC
>DXLV01000041.1:9758-16344 GCA_019414545.1 Collinsella sp.
ATCGACGAGGACGTCATTAAGATTGCCTTCCAGACGCCCGAGGTGGATCAGCTGGCGGCCCTGGAGTATTTCGAGCGCCTCTTTAGCGACCGTGTTGACGTGATGACGTCGGGAACCGAATGGACGGACTTTATCGGTTTCGGTTCGGGCAAGGGCTCCGCGCTTGCCGATTACGGTCGTGCCCTGGGTATTTCGCCCGATGAGATGATGGCGTTTGGCGATAACGAAAACGATCGCGACATGCTCAACGCGGTGGGCCATCCTTATCTAATGGAGAGCTGCAATCCCAGCATGCGCGGCATCAATGACCGCGTCCGCTACGTGCGCACGGTCGAAGAAGAACTGCGTCGCCTGCTTGCTGAGTAGGCATGTCCCAAAATCTACCTACAGTTGGGGCAGAGGCCCTCGAAGATGGTGTAGTGCGACGTGACGTTCCAGCCGATTTGCTCGGACGCCTTTGCGTCGAGCTGGGCGTCGAAGGGGAGCGGCACATCGATGACGCGGCTGCACGAGGTGCAGATGATATGCGCATGCGGCTCGATCGTGCGATCGAAGCGGCTGCCGCCCGGCGTCTTGATTGAGAGGATCTCGCCGGCGTCGGCCAAGAGATTGAGGTTGCGGTAGACCGTACCGCGGCTGATTTTGTCATCCTGCGCGCACGACGTTGTAGATTTCGTCAGCGGTGGGATGGTTATAGCTTTGGCGCACGGCGTCAAGAACCAGCTTTCGCTGCCTGGTATTCCTTCTTTGCACCGCCATGCGCCTCGCCTCTTTTCTATTAACGGTCGTAGGTAAATGATACCTTATTTAGCACACAATACTAATAATGAGGACTGAAGCCGTCTTCATTGGTAAGTGGGGCTCGGACCTGGGCGTCTACGAGGCGAAAACGCGTTCCCATGCGCTCGTAGGAGGCATGAAGCGCCTCGAGATGAGATAGGATGTTTGCCGGAGCTCCCTGTATCTCCATCTCGACTGAGCCGTCTTCCATGTTACGCACCCAGCCGGTGAGTGCGCGTGCCTGCGCGAGGTTGGTGTTGGTAAAGCGAAAACCAACGCCTTGGACTTGCCCCGCCCAGCGCAGGAAATAGCGCAGGGGAGTGTCTTGAGTGGCCTCGTCGCTTGCGAGTACGGTAAGCCTGCGGCGCAGCTCGAACTCGACGTTTGATGGTTTTTGAGGCTCTCGACTGCCGCCGGTGACGCTGGAGAAGAACGTATCGAAGAGGCCCATCGCTATGCCTGCTTGACTGAATCGGCGGGGAAGGTAATGCCGGCCTGCTGACGCACGGCATCCATGATGCGCAGCGAGACGAGCGTGACATCGCGGTAGTGGCCGAGATCATGGCGTCCCGCCGGGGTCTCCCAGATCTCTTCCTTAACGTTATCGATGCCTCCGATGGCGGTGATAAAGTCTGCGAGTTCGTATTCCATGGTGTTGCTTGACTTGGGAAGGTCGAGCGCGCGGCCGTTGTCGTCCTGTTCGCGCGGCGCCTCGGTCGCCGAGCCGCGTACGACGTCGCCGCGATAGTCGATGCGGACGTTGCGGGGCGTGGACAGATGGTCGATCTGGATAGTGCCACGCTCGCCTTCGATCTGCGAGGGCAGCAGGTCATTCGTAATTTTGGAGTGCGCGAGCTCGACGGAGATACGGCCACCGCCATAGCTGGCGAGAATGGAACCGCAACCGTCGATGGGGCCATGGGTGAGCTCTTGCGTTGAGGGGTCGAGCAGCGTGGCCATGCTGGTGAGACCGGAGGGCATGCCGAAGATCTCGACCATGGGCTCGACGGTATAGACGCCGATGTCCATGAGGGAACCCGAGGCCATGTGGCAGTCGAAGATATTGGTGGCGCGTCCAGCGAGGATTTCGTTGTAGCGTGAGGAATACTTGCCAAAGCGCAGCGAGGCGCGGCGAATGGGCGCAATTTCGCCCAGAGCGTCCTCAACGACGTGGAAAGCGGGGTCATGGAGCGGGCGCATGGCCTCGAGAGCCACGACGCCTGCTGCCTCGGCAGCGCGAAAGACCTCGAGTGCCTGCGCCTCGGTGGCGCAGAAGGGCTTCTCGACGATAACGTGCTTGCCGCCGGCGATGCAGGCGAGCGCCTGCTCGTAGTGGAGCGCATTGGGGCTGCCGATATAGACGGCGTCGACGTCGTCGGCGGACGCAAGCTCGTCAAGCGCGGTGAAGTTGCGTTCGCCGCTGTGTTCGGCGGTAAAGGCGGCGCCGCGATCTGCATCGCGCGAGAGCGTGCCTACGAATGTAGTCTGGTCGTTGGCGTTGACGACCTGGATAAAGTCGTCGGTAATCATGGATGTGCCGATGGTCGCTATACGCAGCATGTGTCCCCCTCGTGCCGTTCGGTTTACAGGATGAGTGTAGCGCGAGGGGGCAGGAAATAGCGTGCGAAAACGCCGCTACAGGTCGCTTTCGCTAAAGCCGGTGTCGATATCGAGATTGGCTCCGCCGGCCGCGGTGGTGGCGAGTTCGTCGCAGCGCTCATTGAGCTCGTGGCCGGCATGCCCCTTAACCCAGATGAATTCCACCTTATGCTTACTCTTTGCGGCAAGCAGGCGCTCCCATAGGTCGCGGTTTTTGACGGGCTGCTTGTTGGCGGTTTTCCATCCGCGCTTTTTCCAGCCGTCGATCCAGTGCTTGTTAAAGGCGTTGACGACGTATTGCGAATCGGAATGGACCTCGACCTCGCAGGGGCGGTTGAGTGCCTCGAGCGCCACGATGACCGCCATGAGCTCCATGCGGTTGTTGGTGGTCTTGGCGTAGCCGCGCGAAAGCTCGGAGGTGAAGGTCTTGCCGGCGGGGTTGGTGTATTTGAGTACGGCGCCGTAGCCGCCGCGTCCCGGATTTGATCGGGCAGAGCCGTCGGTATAGATGATGACCTTCACGGGCTTCCTTTCGTTGGGTACGTTTCGTGTGAGTGACCATTGTAGCGCCATGCCCGCCGCGGGCTAGCAATCTACGATTTCTACCCCGTCTTCCGACAGCTGGTCGGCATGGATGATGCGGTTGAGCTCGTCGAGGTATTGCCGCAAGAGAGGAGAGGGCTTGCGCTCGTCGTGCATGATATATCCTACGTGCATCGTTGGGGCGTCTGCTAACGGGATCGATGCCATACCCCACTGCATTTCATTGGAAAGGACACCGGTCGACAGGGTGTAACCGTTCGACGTGATAAGTAAGTTAGTAAGTGTTCCGCGGTCCGAGATTCGTATGTTGCGGTCGCAAGGGATATAGCTAAAAGGTTCCTCGGCGTAATAGAAGGAGTTTGAGGTTCCCTGCTCAAAGCTGTAGCGCGTATAGGGTGTAAGGTCGGCAAGGGACAGCTGCGGGCGGCGTGCGAGCGGGTGGCGCTCGCTAACGAAGACGTGGACCGTCGCGTCGAAGAGGGGATGGAAGCTTGCGCGGGCATCGGCGAAGGCCCTCTGCAGGACGCGGGCGTTAAAGTCATCCAGATACAGAATGCCGATATCGCTGCGAAATGCGCGGACGTCATCGATGATCTGCGAGGTGGTGGTCTCGCGCATGATGAACTCAAACTTACTGTCGCGGCAGCGCTCGACGACGTTGACAAAGGCCTCGACCGAAAAAGCGTAGTGCTGGGCCGAGACGGCAAGGCGCGCCTGGGGTGTGCCGCCGTCCTCGTAGCGTGCCTCGAGCATGTCGGCCTGCTCTACGACCTGGCGCGCATAGCCCAATAGCTCGGTGCCGTCGTTGGTGAGCGTGACGCCGCGGCTGGAGCGCGTAAAGATCTCCAGATGGAGCTCCTGTTCCAGGCTTTTGACAGCGTTTGAGATGTTGGACTGTGCCGTATAAAGGCGCTGGGCTGCGGCGTTGATCGATCCGGACTCTGCCACGGCGATCAAAAAACGAAGTTGCTGGAGGGTCATTGACGTCCATCCTCTCGATTGCTATCTAAAAAACCGATAACAAGTTAGCGCTTTTAAGTGATTGACCGAGCAAAACAATGCTCGTACTATTCAAAACACACAAAGGCGGTAGGTAATTAAGCCGACCACGGAACCGGGATGCGAAAGGAGGCCCGCATATGAATTGCTTACCAAGACGAATGCCGGGCTCCTGTTTGCGCCCGTCGGCGTGATCAGGAGACAGCGACTTACTTCTCTTACTCTTATTACTTTTGTTCGATCGAGGAGATCATCATGAGCCAGTTTATCAACAACCCCGAGCACACCTTTGGTTTCGATACCCTGCAGCTGCACGTTGGCCAGGAGAGCGCCGATCCTGCATCCGACTCCCGTGCTGTGCCTATCTATCAAACCACGAGCTATGTGTTTCGCAACTCCCAGCACGCCGCCGACCGCTTTGGTCTTGCCGACGCCGGTAACATCTACGGCCGTCTGACCAACTCCACCCAGGGCGTCTTCGAGGACCGTATCGCCGCGCTCGAGGGTGGCGTGGCCGGTCTTGCCGTCGCCTCCGGTGCCGCTGCCATCACCTATACCCTGCAGGCACTTGCCCAGGCTGGTGACCACGTGGTCGCCCAGAAGACCATCTACGGCGGTTCCTACAACCTGCTGGAGCACACGCTCTCCCAGTTTGGTGTCGAGACCGCCTTTGTCGACGCCCACAACCTGGACGAGGTCGAGGGTGCCATCAAGGACAACACCACGGTCATCTATCTCGAGACGCTCGGTAACCCCAACTCCGACATCCCCAACATCGACGCCATCTCCGAGATCGCCAAGAAGCATGGCCTGCCGGTTGTCGTCGACAACACCTTCGGCACCCCGTATCTGTTCCGTCCGCTGGAGCATGGTGCCAACATCGTCGTCCACTCCGCAACCAAGTTTATCGGCGGCCACGGCACCTCGCTGGGCGGTGTGATCGTCGACGGCGGTAACTTCGATTGGAAGGCGAGTGGCAAGTACGCCCAGATCGCTGAGCCCAACCCCTCCTACCACGGTGTTTCGTTTGCCGAGGCTGCCGGTCCCGCCGCCTTTGCAACCTATGTCCGCGCTATCCTGCTGCGTGACGAGGGTGCCTGCATCAGCCCGTTCAACGCCTGGGTCCTGCTCCAGGGCACCGAGACTCTGTCGCTGCGCGTTGACCGTCATGTCGAGAACACCAAGAAGGTCGTTGAGTTCCTGACCGGTGACAGCCACGTCGCCAAGGTGAACCACCCGAGCCTGCCTGAGCACCCCGACCATGAGCTCTACAAGCAGTATTTCCCCAACGGTGGTGCCTCGATCTTCACCTTCGAGATTAAGGGCGGCCAGGAGGCTGCATGGAAGTTCATCGACCACTTGCAGGTGTTCTCGCTGCTCGCCAACGTGGCCGACGTCAAGTCGCTCGTCGTGCACCCGGCTACCACCACGCACTCCCAGCTCTCTGCCGAGGAGCTCGCCGAGCAGGACATCACGCCCTCCACGATCCGTCTTTCCATCGGTACCGAGAACGCCGAGGACATCATTTGGGATCTGAAGCAGGCCTTTGCCGCACTGGACGAGTAAGGCGACTTGTGCAAGGACCCCTTGCGACTCGATAGGTATAACTGCATAAAATGCCTGCTCAAGGCGCCTGTGCGAACAATGGTCGCACAGGCGCCTTTTTTGCATAGAGAGGGTGCAAAAACAGGGTTTTTGGCACGCTTTATGCAATCGATATGTGGAAAACTCCTGTTGAGAGGATGTGAGTTTTACGCAAATGACGTGCGCCTTTTGAGAAAAACCGCAGGTCGCGATTTGCTCGGGGTACTATGCAGCGCGATCGAATCACACGCAGCTCAAACGCAGCAAAAACGCACTACGGAGGTTTCCAGCTACATGAGGATTGATTCACGAAAACCGAAAGCCGCCGCCCTTTCCGCCGCTCTGACCGTGGCACTTTTGACGGGCGCCGGCGCAACTGATGCCCACGCGGCAACACTATCCGATACGGTCGGATCCACGCCGTCCGAGGCGACGCTGATGCAGCCCGTCGACTATCGCGGCGACGGCTTTGGCTCCATGCAGGAGTGGAACGCCTCTATGGGGGCCAAGCGCGATTCCCTGGAGGTCCGCGCCCAGATCATCATGAACATGTACGGCGACTATGCCACCGATGACGAGCGCGCTGTACTGCAAGGTTGTATCGATGGTGCGGGCAGTCTTTTGACGATGGAGGAGGTCGACGCGAAGTCGGCCGAGCTCGACGAGCTTCGCTCCGCGCTCGAGGATGCTAAGCGCGAGGCGCTCGAGGCTGCGGCCGCCGAAGCCGAGGCCGCTGAGGCCGTTCAGGCTTTGTATTACAACGCCGGCTCCGGCTCGTCTTACGCGTCTGCTGCGTATTACGCGAACGGCTCGGGCCTGACGCGCTCGAGCGGCGTCAATAACTATAACGGTCGTCGTGAGACCTATTACAGCAGCAACGTGCTCTACCATCACCGCACGGGCGAGTGGACTCAGGATTCCGAGGGCTTTTGGCGCGATTCCGATGGTTACTACGTCGTTGCCGCGGGCGATAAGGCTCAGGGCTCCACGTTTACCGGTTCCAAGGGCGAGTGCAAGGTCTATGACTCCGGCTGCGCAGCCGGAACCACCGACTACTATACCGGTTGGTAATCTGCCATAA
>DXLV01000042.1:0-6831 GCA_019414545.1 Collinsella sp.
GTCTAGCGGCCAAGGACGCCACCCTTTCAAGGTGGATATCGCGGGTTCGAATCCCGCTGGGGGCACCACAAAATCTGAGAAGCCCGTTACCAATTCGGTAGCGGGCTTTTTGCTACCGATATGCCGGGATTCGAACCCGACAGGGTGCGGATCCCGGCAAATCGGCGGCAAAACGGACTCCAAAGCGTCCTTCACAAACAAATAGCCGGGGCCCGCGCGATGCGGACCCCGGCTCAATACCGTGACGATATGTCAGTTACGCCCTACACGTAGAACAGGATGTCGTCGTAGGTCGGAACCGGCCAGTAGTCGGCGGCCACGATCTCCTCCATGGCGTCCACGGCGGCACGCAGCGTATCCATAGCGGGAACGACCTCGTGCGCGTACACGTTGGCCTGCTCCTGGCCATCGAGAGCCTCGGCCTTCTGATGTACGGCGTCGAGCGCCTTGATGGAGTCGTTGATGGCGGTGATACCGTTGCAGAGCTTGTTGAGCGTGTTCTGCTCGCACTGCATGGCGGCCTCAGCACCGGCGGCACGAATAGTCTCAAGGCCCTTAGCGACCTTGGTGGCATAGGCGGTAATGACCGGGCGATAGGTACGACGCGCCTCGCGAACCATCGTGGTAGCCTCGATGTTCATGAGCTTGTTGTACTTCTCGAGCTTGCAGTCATAGCGGCACTGAGCCTCGGCCTTGGTCAGGACGCCCGTCTCCTCAAAGAGCGCGATAGCCTTATCGGAAACAAAGGCGGGAAGAGCGTCGGCCGTGGTCTTGTTGTTGGCAAGGCCGCGCTTCTCGGCCTCGATGGGCCACTCGTCGGAGTAACCGTCGCCGGAGAACAGGATGCGCTGGTGATCGGTCAGCACCTTCTTGCAGTACTCGAGCGCGGCGTCCTGGAACTTATCCTCGGGCGTACCCTCGAGTGCGTCGGCGAAGGACTTGAGCGACTTGGCCACGGCGGCATCGAGCACCAGGTTGGAGTCGGAGACGTTCTGCTCGGAGCCGCAGGCACGGAACTCGAACTTGTTGCCGGTGAAGGCGAACGGGCTGGTGCGGTTGCGGTCGGTGTTGTCCTGCATCAGTTTGGGCAGGGTATCGGCGCCCAAGTCGAGCACGCCGCGCGTGGCATGGACGGAAGCTTTGCCATCGATGATCTTCTCGACAACCTCGGTGAGCTGGTCGCCCAGGAAGATGGACATAATCGCCGGAGGAGCCTCGTTGGCGCCCAGACGATGATCGTTGCCGGCCGAGGCGACGGAAGCGCGCAGGAGCTCCTGATAGTTATCGACGGCCTCGATCACCGCGGTGAGGAAGACGATGAACTGCAGGTTGTCGAGCGGGGTGTCGCCCGGATCGAGCAGGTTCTCGGACTCGGTGCCAAGCGACCAGTTGTTGTGCTTGCCCGAACCATTGATGCCCTCGAACGGCTTCTCGTGCAGCAGGCAGACCAGGTCATGGCGGGAAGCGATAAGCTTCATCTTCTCCATCATGACCAGGTTCTGGTCGATGGCCTCGTTGACCTCGCCATAGACGGGGGCGAGCTCATGCTGGCAGGGAGCAACCTCGTTGTGCTTGGTCTTGGCGGGAATGCCGAGCGCCCACAGCTCGTTGTCCAGGTCCTTCATATAGGACGAGACGGTGGGACGGATTGCGCCAAAGTAGTGTTCCTCGAGCTCCTGGCCCTTGCAGGGAGCGGCGCCAAAGAGCGTGCGGCCGGTGATGACCAGGTCCTTGCGCTTGCGGTAGGCGTCCTTCTTGATCAGGAAGTACTCCTGCTCGTCGCCCACGGAAGGAACGACCTTCTTTGGCGTCTTGCCGAACAGCGCCAAAACGCGCTTGGACTCACGCGAGAGCGCGGTCATGGAGCGCAGCAGCGGGGTCTTCTTGTCCAGGGCCTCACCCGTGTAGGAGCAGAAAGCCGTGGGGATGCACAGGACATCGTCCTTGATAAAGGCAGGGCTAGTGGGATCCCAGGCGGTGTAGCCACGGGCCTCGAAGGTGGCGCGAAGGCCGCCGTTGGGGAAGCTGGAGGCGTCCGGCTCGCCCTGGATGAGGTTCTTGCCCGTAAACTTGGTGATGGCGGTGCCGTCGTGGTTAGGCTCGAGGAAGCTGTCGTGCTTCTCGGAAGTAATGCCCGAAAGCGGCTGGAACCAGTGCGCGTAGTGCGTGGCGCCCTTGGAGATGGCCCATACCTTCATGGCGTGAGCGACGGCGTTGGCCACATCCAGGTCGAGGGGTTCACCGTCCTCGAGGGTTGCAGCAAGGCGCTTCCAAATGTCCTTGGGGAGGTAGTCCTTCATGACTTCCTCAGAGAACACCATGGTCCCGAAGCGGTCAGTAAGTTCGGCCATACGGAACTCCCTTCGTATCGGCACCGCGTGAGAAGCGGTGTTGATTACTAACGAACGAGCCATAGATTAGGCTCGTCGTGTTTCCGCAACATTACCGTTATGTTGCTGTCACGAAACCAATCAATGAGGTTACCGCATCGCGGCGGCGTTGCCGCCCTCAACAGCCAATCAACTGTATAAATTGCAGACCTCTCCCCATGGTTTAAGGGTAGTCAATTTGGGATGGGGCTCAATTAACTGGTATTTCGCATCAGATACCAGTCTTTATAGCCCGTGTCAAAATGAGCCGCTCTGCTATAGGAAATGCCGATAGCAAGGCATCTTTGGTTGGTATCCCCCAAATAGTGAGTGAAACTCCACCGTGGCACAGTGGTGCTGTAGAATCCTTACAACACATCACACTATTACGTATCTAGAGGAGCACGATATGCGCGTCGACGAGGTTTTTAAGCAGGCAGCATCCCAGGGCACTGCACCCGTTTCGTTTGAGATGTTCCCGCCCAAGGGCGAGCTTACCCTCGACACGGCTCGCGAAGTGGCAGGCAATCTGTGCAAGCTTTCGCCGAGCTTTGTCTCGGTCACCTGCTCGGCTGGCGGCTCGGGCAACGGCGCCACCACCGCCCCCATCGCGCATATGATTACGAGCGAATTCGATACGCCCTCGGTGGCGCACCTCACCTGTGTGGGCCGTACCCACGCCGATATCGCCGCCAAGATCGATGAGTACCGCACCGCCGGCGTGGAAAACATCCTGGCCCTGCGTGGCGATCTCCCTGCCGGCGCGACCGAGGACGACAAGCCCGCCTCCGACTACGCCTACGCCCGCGACCTCATCCCCGAGCTCGTCGACGCCGGCTTTTGCGTGGGTGCCGCAGCCTACCCCGAGGGCCACATTGCCTGCGAGGATCTCAACCTCTCGGTCGAACACCTCAAGCAAAAACAGGACGCCGGCGCGAGCTTCTTTGTGACGCAGCTCTTCTTTGATAACGAGTGCTTCTATCGTTTTCGCGAGCTTGCCGACAAGGCCGGCATCACCGTGCCCATTACCGCAGGTATCATGCCGTTTATGGGCAAGTCGCAGATCAGCCGCATGGTCTTTATGTGCGGCGCGTCACTGCCCTCCCCCGTCATCAAGATTCTCGCCAAGTACGAGAACGACCCCGAGAGTCTGCAGGCAGCCGGTGTAGATTATGCCGCCCGTCAGCTTTGCGACCTTAAGGAGCACGGTGCCGCCGGTCTGCACCTGTACACTATGAATCGTCCTGCGATCGCCGCGACCATTATGGAGCGCCTGGGGTAATGGAAAAACCGCACATCGATACAACCGCTGTCGAAGTGCCGGCCGACCTTGCGTCGCCGGCGCTTTACCGTGTCGATGCTGCGCACCATCCCCGTGTCGACCGTGCCGAGATGCTGCGGTATCTGGGTTACGGCGGCCAGCAGATTGAGCCCGAGCTGTCACGACGTATTGAGCTTGTCGTTGAGCGTCTGGAACTGGACATTGAGCCCCGTGGCGTGCGCCGCGCATTTGCCATCGATGCCATGGGCGTGGACGAGCAGGGAGAGCCTTGCATTCGCTTGGTCGGCACCAACGTTGAGCTGCGCGGTCGCGACATCTATCGACATCTCAAAGACGCACGCTTTGCCGCGCTGATGGCCTGCACCCTCGGCATGGACGCCGAGCGTCGCCTGCGTACCACGGGAGCCCAGCAGCCCCTGGAGGGAGCCGTGCTCGACGCCGCATGCTCTGCCTATGTAGAAGCCGCCGTTGAGCAGATGGACCAGCAGGTTAAGGCTGCGGCCGCCGCACACGGACTCGCCGGTAACTGGCGCTTCAGTCCCGGCTACGGCGACTGCCCGCTTACGGCACAGCGCTCAATCGTGGACGCGCTCAACGCCACGCGGCTCATCGGGCTTACCATCACGCCCACCAGCCTGCTCATGCCCACCAAGAGCGTGACCGCGGTGATCGGTCTGTTCGACGGCGAGGTCCACGACGCCCAGAGCCGCCCCACCTGCAATATCTGCCGCATGCGCGAGCACTGTCGCTTCCGCGCCGCCCACACCACCTGCTATTCCAGCCATTAGGAGCCCTCGATGTTTACTCCGCTTATCACTCATGATTCTGACGGCACTGCATTGGCGGCACCCGTTGATGCCGCACGTCGCAACGGTGCCACGTACAAGACGCGCACAATCGACGACCTTCGCATTAAGGACGATCGCCTGCGCGCCGCCATCGAGGGCACGGGGCATCTGCTGTTCGACGGCGGCATGGGCACCATGCTGCAGGCGGCCGGCATGAAGGCCGGAGCCCTGCCCGAGCTGCTCAACTTTGAGGAGCCCCAGGTCATTACCGACATTCAGCGCCAGTACGTCGAGGCTGGCTGCGACGTGATCACCGCCAATACCTTTGGCGCCAACGCCCACAAGCTCGACGGTGCCGCCACCGTGGCAGACGTCTTTGCCGCGGCCGTCGCCTGTGCCCGCGAGGCCGGCGCCCGCTACGTCGCCGGTGACATCGGCCCCATCGGCGCGTTGCTTCGTCCCTTAGGCACCCTCAGCTTTGACGAGGCCTATGACCTCTTTGCCGAGGAAGTGCGTGCCGGCGTCGATGCGGGCGTGGACCTCTTTATTATCGAGACCATGACTGACCTTGCCGAGATCAAGGCGGCGGTCCTCGCCTGCCGCGAGAACTCCGACCTGCCCGTCTTTGCCACCATGACCTTTGAGGAAGACGGCCGCACCTTCTTGGGCACGAGCCCCGAGGTCGCCGCCATCACCCTCGACGCCATCGGCGCCGACGTTTTGGGCATCAACTGCAGCCAGGGCCCGGCCGAGCTCCGAGGACTCGCCGCGCGCATGCTCACCGTCACCGACAAGCCCGTTATGGTGCAGGCCAATGCGGGACTGCCCCGCGTGGACGATGACGGCAATACCGTCTTTGACATCCAGGCACCCGAATACGCCGAGGCCGTCGCCGGCATGATTGAGGACGGCGTGAGCGTCGTGGGCGGCTGCTGCGGCACCACGCCGGCGCACATGGCCGCCTTGCGCACGCTTATCGATAACCACACGCCCAGCCCGCACCACCGCAAGCCCAGCATGTCGGTCACGAGCGCCCAGACGGTCGTGGACCTTCCCTGTGACGGTCACAAGATCGCCGTCATCGGCGAGCGCATCAATCCCACCGGCAAAAAGCGCCTGCAGCAAGCCCTGCGCGACGGTGACCTTGACTACGTCGTGAGCCAGGGCATCAGCCAGCAGGAGCAGGGCGCCGACATCCTGGACGTCAACGTGGGCCTGCCCGAGATCGACGAGGTCAAGATCATCCAACAGGCGACCGAGCAGCTCCAGGGCTCCACGCTGCTGCCGCTGCAGATCGACTCCACCGACCCCGCAGCCGTCGAGGCAGCCGTGCGCCGCTACGCCGGCAAGCCCATCATCAACTCGGTCAATGGCAAACAGCAGATCATGGATGAGATCTTTCCACTGGTCGCCCACTACGGCACCAACGTCGTCGGCCTTACGCTCGACGAAGGCGGCATCCCCGATACCGCCGAGGCCCGCTTCGCCATCGCCGAGCGCATCGCGGCCGAGGCCGCCCGCTACGGCATTGACCCGGACCGCATCCTCATCGACTGCCTGGTCATGACCGCCTCGACCAATCAACGCCAGGCCGAGCAGATCCTGCGCGCCATGTCCCTGTGCAAGGAGCGCCTGGGCGTCAAATGCGCGCTCGGCGTGTCGAACATCAGCTTTGGCCTGCCCGCTCGCCCGCTGCTGGGCTCGGTCTTTTTGGCCGCCGCCTTTGGCGCGGGTCTGGACGCCCCCATCATGAACCCGGGCTCCAAGCGCTTTATGGACACCGTCTACAGCTATCGCGTCCTGAGCGTTGAGGACGAAGGCTCGACCGGATACATCGAGCGCTATGCCGGCTGGACCGATCCGTACAAGATCGCCGCCAACCCGGCAGCAGCTCAGGCCGCATCGACCGACACCGCGCCCGCTGCCGGCACCGCCGGCACCGACGGCAATGACGACCCGATTCGTCGCATGGTCGTCTCGGGCCGCAAGGGCGAGATCGCTGCCGAGACCGAGCGTCTGCTGGCAGACCACGACGCCATGGACCTCATCAACAATCACTTTATCCCCGCCCTCGACGAGGCGGGCGTCCTCTTTGACCAGGGCAAGTTCTTCTTGCCGCAGCTCATGGCCTCGGCCGAGGCCGCGCGCGTGGGCTTCGACACCATCAAGCGCCTGATGCCCGCCGGCGAGATCGCCGACAAGGGCAAGATCTGCGTGGCCACCGTCAAGGGCGACATCCACGATATTGGCAAGAACATCGTCAAAATGCTGCTCGACAACTACGGCTACACCGTCTTTGACCTGGGCCGCGATGTCGATCCGCAGGAGGTACTCAAGACCGTCAAGGAGCGCGATATCAAACTCGTCGGCCTCTCGGCGCTTATGACCACCA
>DXLV01000042.1:6841-15343 GCA_019414545.1 Collinsella sp.
ATGGAGGAGACCATCAAGCTGCTCCATGCCGAGGTTCCGGGCGTCAAGATCATCGTGGGCGGCGCCGTGCTCACCCCCGAATACGCCAAGCAGATTGGCGCGGACTACTACGCCAAGGATGCCGCCGAAAGCGCGCGCATCGCCGAAGAGGTCTTTGGGCAGTAACACAACGGAAACAACCGAGCACCAAAACGTGCCGCATGCGCCACTTGGCACGTGCGGCACGTTAGAATAGATAAGACTATGCTCGTTTTGGCAGATAGGAGCGCAAGGATGGCGATCACGCCCGCAGAAATCGCGGAAACCCGCGGCATGGTTGAGGAGCAGAACCTCGACATCAGGACCATCACCATGGGTGTTTCGCTCATGGGTTGCGGTGACGAGAACCTCGACCGCATGTGCACGAAGATCTACGACCACGTGACGCACACGGCTGAGCATCTGGTCGAGACCGCCGAGAACCTCGAGCGCGAGTACGGTATCCCCATCGTCAACAAGCGCGTTTCCGTCACCCCGGTGGCACAGATCGCCGCATGCTGCAAGGATGAGGACCTCACCCCCATCGCGCATGCCCTCGACCGCGCGGCCGAAACGCTCGGCATCGATTACCTGGGCGGCTTCTCCGCACTCGTCCAGAAGGGCATCGGTGACGCCGACCGCCGCGTCATCCAGTCCATCCCCCAGGCGCTCGCTACCACCAGCCGCGTCTGCTCCAGCGTCAACGTCGCCAGCCTGCGTGCTGGCATCAACATGGACGCCGTGCTTATGGCCGCCCAGACCATCATCGATGCCGCTAAACTCACGGCCGACCAGGATTCCGTCGGCGCTTCCAAGTTTGTCTGCTTTGCCAACATGGTCGAGGACTCCCCGTTTATGGCGGGCGCCGTCCACGGCGGTGGCGAGGCCGACGCCGTCATCAACGTAGGCGTCTCGGGCCCCGGCGTTATGGCCGCAGCCCTGGAGACGCTGCCCGATTCCGCATCGATGATGGAAGTCGCCGAAAAGATTAAGCAGACCGCCTTTAAGATCACCCGCGCCGGCGAGCTCATGAGCCGCGAGGCCGCCCATCGCCTGGGGGTCGAGAAGGGCATTGTCGACCTGTCGCTGGCCCCCACGCCTGCCATCGGTGACTCCGTTGCCCGCATCCTCGAGATCATCGGCGTGGGCACCTGCGGCGGCCCGGGCACGACCTGCGCACTTGCCATGCTCAACGATGCCGTCAAGAAGGGCGGCGTTATGGCCAGCTCCAGCGTGGGCGGCCTCTCGGGCGCTTTTATCCCCGTGTCCGAGGACGCCGGCATGATCGCCGCCGTCGAGGCCGGTGCGCTTTCGCTCGAGAAGCTCGAGGCCATGACCTGCGTGTGCTCCGTTGGCCTGGACATGATCGCCATTCCCGGCGACACACCGGTCGAGACCATCGCCGGCATCATCGCCGACGAGATGGCCATCGGCGTCATCAACAACAAGACCACGGCCGTCCGCGTGATTCCTGCCATCGGCAAGGGCGTGGGTGACTGCGTCGAGTACGGCGGCCTGTTCGGCCGTGCGCCCATCATGCCGGTGAACCCCAACGCCGGCACCGTGCTTGCCCATCGCGGTGGACGCTTCCCGGCGCCGCTGAACTCGCTGAAGAACTAGCCTAGGGATACGAGGCGAGGAGCCCCGCCGCCGGGCGGCAGACATATAAGGTCGCCTGCTCGGACAGTCCTGACTCGCACGGAGAGCACATTAAGTGCTCTCCGGCTCGTGCGGAACTCGCGATCGACCTTATATGTCTGCCGCCCGGCGGCGGGGCTCCCGCACATCTCAACCTTGGCTGGGTTCTGGCTCAGTGGCAGTCGCTTCGCTTCTGCCCGCCTTGGTTGGTGTGGCGGTTTGGCGTTGGAGCGGTTCTTTTTCTGATATATGCTGGTTGCGGCTCTTCTTTTGGGAGGAGTCGCTTTTTTGTTGCTAGGAGGTTGGCCCGTGGCTGATGGTGTAATTCAATCTGAGCTGCTTTCTGCGGATTGGAATGAGGAATGGATGCGCTTGCAGGCTGGTCGGCGGCAGGCTGATGACTCTTTTGAGTGGGATAAGCGGGCTCGGCATTTTCGGCCGCTTGAGACTGCTCCGTATGCCCGGGACTTTATGAAGCTGCTGGCGTTAAAGCCTGGTGAATCCGTGTTGGATATGGGGTGTGGGGCTGGGTCGATTGCTATTCCGCTTGCTCAGGCTGGGCATCCTGTGATTGCGGCTGATTTCTCCCCTGCCATGCTGGGCACCCTTGATGCTGGCATTGAGTATTACGGATTCGAGGATCGCATTACACCGCTTGAGCTTGCTTGGGATGATGATTGGGATTTGGTTGGACCGGTCGCGAAAGCGGTAGATGTTGCCTTTGCCAGTCGTTCTGTCACCACGACCAACCTAAAAGGCGCGCTTGCCAAGCTTGATCGAACGGCTCGTCGGCGTTGTGCTGTCACGATGGTCGCCAACTCCAGCCCGCGCTATGATCTGCACTTGATGAACGCTATCGGCGCCTCGGTTACCTGCAGCAATGGCTTTGTGTACGCCTTCAACATCCTCATTCAGATGGGTGCGTTGCCGCAGGTTACATACTTTGAATCGCCTCGTCGCGATACCTTCGATAGCCTTGAGGCAGGCGTGGCGGATTTTTCCCGTATGCTCGAGCATGGCAACGAGGATAAGATCGACCGCCTGCGCGACTATATCGCTCAGCACATGATCGAAAACCCCCATGCCGGCGAGCCGGGCTCCAAGGGCGTGCCGCAGGGGCGCTATATGCTCGACCATATCCGTAAGGTTCGTTGGGCGTTTATTGCATGGGAACCGGTCTCTGAATCCCGCTCGTAGCCCGTTCACAGCCCGCACTGCCCATCACCTCGGCATCCGCATTCTTTTTGAACTGGGCAAACGCGCTCCACACCGCGCCGTTCCTGCGCTATCGTGGGACAGCTCACGTAGATTAAGGCCCCGTCGCGGGGCGCCCCATACATAGAAAGCGAGAACCCATGGCACTGACAGGAGCCCAGGTCAAGCAGCTTCGCAGCATGGCCCATCACCTCAACCCCGCCATCATCATCGGTAAGTCCGATGTCAACGAGGGCACCGTCGAGCAAACGGTCGCCTACCTGGAGAAGCACGAGCTCGTTAAGTGCTCCGTGCTCGATGGCTCCAGTCTTTCCGCCCGCGAGGCCGCCGAAGAGCTCGCCGAGCGCTGCCACGCCGAGGTCGTCCAGGTCATCGGCCGCAAGTTCTCGCTGTATCGCGAGTCCTCGCGCAAGGATATCGAGAAGATCAAGCTCGTCTAAGAGCCAATGATCCGGCGAGCCAACACATAGCAAGCTTACGGGTGCCCAAGTACTTCGGGCGCCCGTTTTTTATCGCTCGACCAGCACGCGATTGAGCCGCCCCTCCACCAAGCGCTCGTATAGACGCCGCGTCTCGGGCTCGGGCACGCCATTGACCTGCTCCCTCAGATGGTGCATATGCCCGCTGTATAGCTCGACGATATCGCGCCGCCGCCCCGCCGCACTGTAGACGCGCATGGCGCAGCGCACCATATCCTCACGCGCCGTTTCCTGTCGAAGCCCCGACTCCGCCAGCCAAATCGCCGACTGCAGGTCGTTTTCTTCTAGAGCGGCATTTGCTCCCTTAATCATGCAATCGATGAACTTTGACTGCATAATGCGTCGCATACGCAAAAAGTAGGTGGGATTACAGCCATTGGGAACATACAGCGGTCCGGCATAAAGCTGCTCAATCTTAAGGCACAGCTCAACTAAATGGGGCCCGTGCGCACCCGTGCGATTTCCCAAAACCTCGCGGCTTATCTGGTCAAACAGCCGCACATCGGTCTTGACGTAGTCGCCGTTGAGTCCGATGCATTCATTTTGGATGAGCACACACGACTTGCCATCCGGCGTCGGTCCCAAAGCCGACCGCAAGCGCGATATCGTCGAGTACAGGTTGTTGCGGGCGCTATTGAACTCGGCATGGGGCCACAGCTCCATGGCCAGCGTCTCGCGATCGACGAGCGCATCCATGCCCAGCGCAAGCCGCTCGGCAAGTGTCGCCGCCTTCTTGCGGCGCCACATTTTGTCCGTGATGGGAAACCCGTCGCGCTCGGCGCGAAACGCACCAAACATGCGAATCTCGATATGGTCGATGGTATCAACGGCTTCAACCTCGCCGGCCTGGAACAGGCGCTCGCCTTCCCCTTCCAAATCGTCGCGCAGCGAGTACCGCGACAGCTCGCGCACGGGAAGCTTCTTGCGAATCCTGGTCGCCGGCTCACCCAGACAATGCATGGCAAGGCGCGCAAAGAGCCGATACGATGGCTCCAGAATCCCCGCACGATTCATGGACATCCAGGCCGCAAGATCGCTGTCTCGGCCCGCACAGGCCAAATGCAGCGCCACCATCCAGGCCTCCGCTCCACCAACCTGCGTCTGGCTTATATCGAGTAGCTCCGCTTCCTCGCGCACCGAAACCATCGAGGTGTTACGCAGATACGCCGCGCGCTCCAGCAGCAATGCGTTATCGCGCATGTACGCAATCGACTCCTCGGCAAGTTTGAGCACTTGGACCGCACGGAACTTTGCATTAACCGGCCGTCCCTCTGCCAGCGACTGCCAGCCTTCTAGCAACAGGCCAAACAGCTGAATCTGGTTGTCGCGCATGCGCACGGCAAAACGATCGAGCTCGTTGAATGCCGCGTCGTCGGTTACCGGCAAGCCGGAAAGGAGCCGCCGTGCCGCCAACACCATGCGCACCCAGATAGCCATCGCCTTAAGCCCACGTACGTCGAGCGCCTCCCGCACCACCGTCATCTCGTCGTCGCGCTCGTCGGTTCCCGCAAACGACCCGTCAAAGAGCTCCACCAGCATGCTGTCGGCCCGTATAACAATCCCCGCGATGTCGAGCTCACAGTCGTAGGCCTTGCTCGTTTTGAGCTGCTGTAGAACGCCGCCGTCATCTCCCCGCTCGGTCAGGCAGCGCTTGACCTCGATATGCGCGGACAACATATCGAGTGCGGTATGGGATGTCTCGATTTCTGGCACGGTCAGGTTCGTAGGAAGCCCAAGCCCGTTGTCCCCATAGCAAACAGCCGTCAGTGTCTGGGCCACCCTCCATGAAACAGGGTCTATTTCGCAGGCCGCCCGTTCGCCCCCGCGCTCGATGACCGATGCCATATAGCGAGCGAGCTTTGTATTGGACACGCTGACCGCTGCCAGATATACGCCAAGCGCCTCGGCAGGCGTTGGCTCTGGAGCCGGATCCTCGGCATCGATCGTGCCCAGCGCTGCTCGGCAGATATCGGCCCCGTGCCCCGTCAGAGCCAGATCGACCCCATACTGCCCAGCAAGTTCAAGGACCGCATCACGGTCCAAAAAGGCGTCCGCCAGGCCCATCGCCGCATCGCATCGGCCCGCCTTAAGCAAAATCCGGGCCGCCCTCGGAACAAGTTCGGGGCGAACCTCGGCCACCAACTTACGCAAGCGCAAGCGTCCGTTATCCTCCGTGCCCAGACACGTAAAACTCCGCTCGGCGGGGTCCAAGCCAAAGATCGGGTAGTCGCGTACAAAGTAGGACTGGTCGACCATCGACAGCCTCACCCCGCAAGCCTCGAGTTCTGCGATATTGCCCTCGCCCATCAAAACCATGAGACATGCCACGCAAAACAGCGCATTATTGTCGAGCGAAGCCAGATCGACAAGTGCCGCGCCATATACGTTGACAATCTCGTTTTCGAGCAGACCGGCTACGTCGCCTTGGCCATACAGACCCGTCTGCAATGCCGAGACGAGCTCGGGCACGCCCTGCGTGAGCTGATAAAAGTCGAGCGATGTGCTGATCGAAAACGCCGATGCCCACGCCGAATACTCATAGGCATGCACCTTGAGCATCTGCGCATTGATCTTAACCGAATCGCCCAGCCCATGAATCAGTTGACGATTTGAAGGACGGCAGGAGATAAAGACCCCTACCCCCATAGCGCGCAGGCCGCGAATCCTGTCGATGAGGTCTTCGGTATCGTGCTGATCGAGGTTTGGCACATTATCAATCGCGATAAGGGAGTGCGGTTTGTCTTTGAGTTCTTCGGTAACCACCTCGAGCTGCATAAACACCTCGCGCCCAGTGGCGCGATCGGCCTCGATAATCCGCACGGGGCCTCGCGTCGGGTCGCATTTAACCTCATGGGTGTACTGCAGCAGTACCGAGGTCTTCCCAAACCCGTCGGGCGCATAAAGAACCACAATGCCGGCCTTTCGGCCCTTGGCGATAAGCTCATTCATCAAGCGTTCGCGTCGCACCATATAGCCTCCGCCCAGCGGCATCAGCTCGAGGTCGTCTATACTGCCCAAATCGTTTACCATGCCCGCTCCTCAACTCGACCGTATGGACACTGTAACCGCAAGACCATACAAGCCGCGCTATGAATAGAGCGACCTTGTGTTTTAGGTTGTCTTTTGGTACGCAAGCGGCAAGTTTTTGTACAGCGAGGGCCGATTGTTATTAATCCCCCGACTAATCGGTCTTTAAGCAGGTAAATGGCTTGTCAGCTTGTCCCATCTAAGCGGCAGTGTAACGCAAATGAACAAGGTTCAGCCATGTCATTCAACTCGCCTAGCACCCGCTACCGTCTACGACCTTTTAGTGGCATTTTTGCATAGAATCTGGTATGGAATGAATCAAGCTGTTTGACATCCGGCATTCGCCAAGCTTGCGGCAAGATTTTGGTCAAGCGGGCGGAAAGGGATAACAAAAAGGCCCCCGCAAAGCGGAGGCCTTAGGCAAGGCTATGTCGAGATGCAGGATTCGCGCTACTCGCAGAGCGAAAGGGCGGCCTCGTCGGCAACGACAACGCAGTTGGTGTGCAGCTGCAGGATCGAAGCCGGGCACGCGGGCGTAACCGGACCATAGCACATGTCATGCACGGCCTGAGCCTTGGCCTCGCCGTTGGCGACGACTAGGATCATGCGGGCATACATGATGGTCTGGGTACCCATGGTGTAGGCCTGACGGGGAACATCGTCGATGCTGTCGAACAGGCGGCTGTTGGCCTGAATGGTGCTCTCGGTGAGGTCGACGCAGTGCGTGCCCTTGGAGAAGTGGTCATCGGGCTCGTTGAAACCGATGTGGCCGTTGTTGCCAATGCCGAGCAGCTGCAGATCCGGGTAACCGGCGGCGGCGACGATCTTGTCGTACTCAGAGCAGGCAGCGGCGGCGTCGGGGTTGGAACCGTCGGGCACATGCGTGTTGTTCAGGTCGATGTTGATGTGATCGAAGAAGTTCTCACGCATGAAGTAGTGATAGCTCTGGGGATCGTCGTGCGAAAGGCCGCGATACTCGTCCAGGTTGTAGGTGCTGACCTCGGCAAAGTCGACGTCGCCCTTCTCGTACCAAGCAGCGAGCTGCTTGTAGGCACCGATCGGGGTGGAGCCGGTGGCAAGACCCAGCACGCAATCGGGCTTGAGGATAACCTGCGCCGAGATGATATTGGCGGCCTTGCGGCTCATATCCTCGTAGTCTTTAGCTTTAATGATCTTCATTACGCGTCCTTTCTCGTACAAGAGAGGCAAGGCTCCCCTTACAAGCACTTGCCCGCGGCCCGCGTCGGCCGCAACCAACGTGTGCGGCCACCAGGGCGAGGTCGCGTAATGTATGTGTCTCGTGTCTAGCCGCGTCGAGGCCCCTGCCCGTCCACGGTGACCCGAAGCCTTTTAGCTTCGGACAAATCCCATCTTGCCACGGAGGGCGTCCTCTTTCAAGGGCGCCCTCCGTAAACGTGTTTGAATTGTAGGCTAATGGCCACGTGCACTTGCTAGCGCTCGCGAGCAACGATGAGCTGGTCCATCTCTTCGACATGCACGCCAACGGAGCCCTTGATACTCGAGAACTCAACGGAGTTGCACACCAAGATGGGAACCGTCACATCATAGCCCTCGGCAGCAATTGCCTCGCGATCGAACTCAATGAGCACATCGCCCTTATGGACGATGTCACCCACTTGCGCATGTACGGTAAAGTGCTTGCCCTCAAGCTGAACAGTGTCCAAACCAACGTGGATGAGCACGTCCAAGCCATCAACCGTGTTAAGCGCAACAGCGTGTCCCGTGGGAAAAATGGCCTCGACCTTGGCATCAGCCGGTGCAATCACACGCGTGCCAGTAGGCTGAATCGCCACGCCCTGGCCCAAAAGGCCGGTGGCAAATGTCTGGTCGTTTACCTCGGAAAGCGGAATGACGTCGCCCGAGATGGGAGCATCCAGCGTAAGGACTCGACCACGCATACCAAAAGACCTTAGGACTTTAGTGAACATGCTCCCCCTCGGACATACCAATCGACCAAAATGGCCTTAACAGTTTACCACTTGGCACTCGTTTTTGACCATTAGGGAAGTTCGCGCTTGACAACCTCGACGATGTCGTCGACAACGCGCTGGGTCAGCTCGTGCGTCTCGGCCTCGGCCATAACGCGGACCAGCGGCTCGGTACC
>DXLV01000043.1:0-10390 GCA_019414545.1 Collinsella sp.
CATGCCGGGGGCTCCCAATGTTTTTATGTCCTGCTCATATCGTCTCTGCCGGCAGCTGGGGACACTCCTTGTCTCTTCTATGACTAGGTGGGGAAGGCGTGCGACAATGGTGGGCGTTGTGTTGTTCGCGCTAAGGAGTTGCCATGTTGTTGTGTCCCGTTTGCCATGAACCGTTGGTGGACGACGAGCGCGGTGCTGCATGCGCGGGCGGACACCGATTTGACCGTGCGCGCGAGGGCTATCTCTATCTGCTGCGCTCGTCCAAGAGCGGTGACTCCATGGGCGATCCCAAGTCGCAGGCACGCAGCCGTCGCGACTTTCTGAACCGCGGTTACTATGCGCCGTTGCGCGATGCGATGGTCGAGCTGGTGCGCGAGCGGGTGTCTGGTCGTGCCGCGTCAACGAACTGCCCCATGACGTTGCTCGATATTTGCTGTGGCGAGGGCTACTACACCAGCGCCATGGGTGCGGTGCCGGGCGTGGATGCTTACGGTTTCGACCTGGGCAAAGAGATGGTGCGCCTGGCCGCCAAGCGCGGTGATGCGACCTATTTTGTGGCCAACATGAAGGACATCCCCGTGGCTGATGGCGCCTTCGATATGGTGACCGAACTCTTTGCTCCCTTTAACGAGCGTGAGTTTTCTCGCGTGCTGGCACCCGAGGGCTCGCTCTACACCGTGGTGCCGGGTGCCCGTCATCTGTTTGGGCTCAAGGAGGTGCTCTACGACACGCCATATCTCAACGACGAAAAGCTGCCGAAGACTACGGAGCTTAAGTTGGTCGGAACGCAGCGGGTGACAGCTTCTATCACCCTCCAGACGCAGGCCGACATCGAAGCCGTATTTCAGATGACGCCCTATTACTACCGCACGCGCCCTGCCGACAAAGAGCGCCTGGCAAATTTGGATACCCTTCAAACCGACATCGACTTCATCATCGCCGAGTACCGCCACAGCTAACAACCTGCCAAATAGGGACAGGTTTATTTTGGTAGGTTTTATCTGGGCAAACGTAAAGGGCCGACCGCGGAAATGCGCGATCGGCCCTTTTTAGTTGCTTGGCTGCAGAGGTTATGAGAAGCGAGCGCTTATAGGCGGTCCTTGTTCTCGGCCTTAACGGCGTGTGCCTGCTGAACAAAGAACAGGTCGTACACCACGATGGCAAAGGCGCCATAGTTGATGGCGTCGCCGCCAAACGCGGGAAGCGTGAGCACCGCTTGGGCAAGCGTGGCGACCGCGGCAACAATACCGAGCTTAAACGCGCCGTCCACCTGCGAAGGCTTGTTGGCGCCCTTGATACCGGCGACGCCTGCGGCAAGGTCGACGAGACCCTTGGCGATAAGCACGACCGCTGCGAGCGTGGCGTACGAACCGTACGTGGAATCGAGACCGCCCGTGGCGATACCGACGCCGGCGGTGACGAGGCTGGCGATGCCCAAAACAAAGTAGATGAGAGCAAGGATTTTGAGAGTCTTGCGAGTGAAGCTCATGGCTGGTCCTTTCGATACGAGTACGCCAACTTGGCGTACCCAATGTACTGCACATATGGTGAAGCACATTGTAGTTCAACGCGGCGATGCATGCGTTTGAAAGCGCATTGAGCCCGCGCAGCCAAACCCAACCTTTCAAAAAGGAAAGCTGGGCGTAAGTCAAATCGATGGCAGCGTATGCGCGGCGCTGCGATGATGGGTCCATGGTAAGAGCTGGTCTCAAGGAGGAGCCATGATGTACGGAGCAGGGCAAGTGCATGAGCCGCGGTCGTTGGGAAGGCGCATGGGTGATTCCGTGATCGCTGCCGTGTGCACGGGATTGATGGCGGTGCTTTGCATTGGGATGCTGTGGGCCATGTCGCATGTGGGACAATAGCGGACGGTTGGGTGCCGACATAAACGGCGCTCACGTATTCGTTTTGCTTGTTAAGGAGTACCCATGGACGTCGTCGATCCCTTTTCTATTGCTCGGGCCGCGGGGCTTGAGCTGACCGGGACGTCCGAGGGCCTCACGCTCACCGACGGCACGATGGAACTGCGTGCCGATTTTACTCGCATGCTTCCGCGGCTCAAGCAGGGCCGTCTGCAGCAAGAGCTGCTGGTAAAGGCTGCGCGCGCAAAAGGCATCGAGAGCCCATGGGCGATTGACGCCACGGCAGGCTTTGGCGAGGATTCGCTGCTGCTGGCGGCCGCGGGTTTTACCGTCGATCTGTATGAGCAGGATTGCGTGATCGCGGCGCTTCTCAAGGATGCCCTGGATCGCGCGGCAGATGATCCGGCGCTTGCGACAGCCGTGGCCCGCATGCGCTTACATGCGGGCGAGGACAGCATTGCCGGCCTTCGCCATACAGCTGAGCTGATCGGGCAGGGCGAGCTCACCGCTCCCGACGTGGTATATCTGGACCCCATGTTTCCCGGGCGCACCAAGAGTGCGGCGGTCAAAAAGAAGTTCCAACTCTTGCATCATCTGGAACAGCCGTGCGCCGACGAGGAGACGCTGGTCCAGGCAGCGCTTGCGGTGCACCCGCGCAAGGTCGTTATCAAGCGGCCGGTGAAGGGGCCACTGCTTGCCGGCGTTAAGCCGAGCTATCAGCTTGCGGGCAAGGCCGTTCGTTACGATGTGTTGGTGCCGCCGCGTCCATAGCCCGTGCGCAATGGCCGGCATTGCGCCAATGGGGAGCCTATTTCCAAGGGTGCGACGTCAGGTGCCAGCCGCCGCAGTATTCGCATTTGTAGCAGGCTAAGCCGCGCCGCCCGCGGTTTTCGCAGTCGGCCATAACGGCCTCGGCCTCGGCGCGCGTGTCGTAACGGTTTTTGCGTTCGCACGACTTGTAGCGCCAGGCTTCATCGCGCTCGGCGTCCAGGGCGTCGCGGCGCTCGTCCTCGCGGGCAAACAGGTCGCTCATATCGCCGCCGGTGGCAGCGCCCAAAAACTCGCTCTTTGCCTTTGACCAGGCGGCTCGCTTTTTGCTCCCCATCTGCTTCGCGCCCCTCTTCAAACGCTGGTATCATTGCTCAATCAAAGTGATACCAATAAACGTGAGGTCGCCGCGTGATGATCAGAAAAACCCTCGATACCGACATTCCCGCCGTCATGGCTATCTATGACGCGGCCCGCGCCTTTATGCGCGCGCATGGCAACGCCACGCAGTGGCCCGAGGGCACGCCTTCGGCCGAGCAGCTGGCTGCCGATATTGCCGCTGGTGGCAGTTACGTGTGCGAAGTCGACGGCCGCGTGGTGGCGACGTTTGCCTTTTTACCGGGTCCGGACGAGTGCTATGACGTGATTGAGGACGGTCAATGGCGCAGCGACACTCCGTATGCCGTGCTGCATCGCGTGGCATCCGACGGCACCGTGCACGGTATCGCGGCGGCGATGTTTGCCTTTGCCAAGGAATGCGCCGACCATCTGCGTATTGACACGCACGAGGACAACTTGCCCATGCAGAGCGCCATCGCCAAGGCGGGGTTCGAGCGTGTCGGTATCGTCTATGTGTCCGACGGCACGGCGCGTGTCGCGTTTGATTGGCTGCGCGAGGCGTAGGAGCCAAGGCACGTATCATCACCCAGCTCAAATAAAAAATGGCCCCGAGTGGGGCCATTTTTGGTAAAACGCGTCGTTGTGGGACTCGCATTGTTACCGCCCCAGATGAACCCGGGCAGACAAAAAGGGGAGGTGCCGGCTTTCGCAAGGCGCGAACCTACGAAAATCGCCGCGCGGCAACGCGGGGCGATGAGCTCGGTCGGGGGATAGGGCCCGCTTCGCCCACCGGCCCGTAAATTGTATCATCCAGTGTGGAGCGTGAACGCCCGTTGCCGCGTGCGATGGGCTTGCAATAAGAGGAGAGCCATGTCGAAGCAAGCGGTCGTTGGAATCTTGGCGCATGTCGATGCCGGCAAGACCACGTTGGCCGAGGCCATGCTGTTCAACGCGGGCCGCATTCGCAAGCGTGGCCGCGTGGACGATGGCGATTCGCATCTGGACACTAACACGATCGAGCGCGAGCGCGCCATCACGATTTTCTCGTCGCAGGCCGTGCTCGACCACGGCGATACCCACGTCATGCTCGTGGATGCTCCCGGCCATGTCGATTTTTCTGCCGAGGCGGAGCGCACACTGCGTGCCCTGGACTACGCGATTCTGGTGGTGGGCGCCAACGATGGCGTGCAGGGGCACACCGAAACCCTGTGGCGCCTGCTTGCACGCTATGACATCCCGACGTTCATCTTCATCAACAAGATCGATTTGGAGCATCCCGGCCGCGATGTTTTGCTGGCACAACTCGGGCAGCGTCTTTCCGAGGGCTGCCTGGATGCCAACGAGCTGCTGGCGGGCGGCGCCGTTCAGGAGGACGCTGCTGCGTTGGACGAAGCGGCGCTCGAGGAGTTTCTTGAAGCGGGTGAGCTTTCTGTCGCAACGCTGTCGCGCATGGTTGCCGAGCGCAAGCTCTTTCCCTGCTTTGCCGGCTCGGCGCTCAAGGACCAAGGCGTTGACGAGCTACTGGATGGTATATGCGCGCTGATGCGTGAGCAGGCGTGGCTCCCGGAGTTTGCCGCGCGCGTCTATCGTGTCAGCCGCGGGGATCGTGGCGAGCGCTTGGCTTGGGTTAAAGTGACCGGCGGCACGCTGCGCGCAAAACAGATGATCAGCGGGCATTCCAGTGCCGAGGCGTGGGAACAGAAGGTCGATCAGGTACGCATCTATAACGGCGAGAAGTATGAGCTTGCCCAAGAAGTTGCTGCTGGCGGTATTTGCGCCGTGACGGGTCTTGCGCACGTTCGCCCAGGGGACGCCCTGGGCACGGAGCCCGCGGGCGATGCGCCCGTCATCGCTCCGGTCCTCACCTATACGGTGCTGCCGGGCGAACACGACGTTCATGCGGTGTTTAAAGCGCTGAGTGAGTTGGCGGACGAAGATCCCATGCTCGGCGTAAGCTGGAATACGCATCTTGAGCAGATCCATTTGCAGTTGATGGGCGCCGTGCAACTCGAGGTCGTGCAGCGGGTGTTGGCCGATCGCTTTGGCCTTTCGGTCGCGTTTGAGCCCGGCGGCATTCTCTATAAGGAGACTATTTCGCGGCCGGTCGAGGGCGTGGGCCACTTTGAGCCGCTGCGTCACTATGCCGAGGTGCATCTGCGCCTGGAGCCGTTGCCGGCGGGTTCGGGTGTGCAGTTTGGCACCGTGACCTCGACCGACGAGCTCGATCTTAACTGGCAGCGTTTGGCACTCACCAACGCTATGGAGCGCGACCACCTGGGCGTGCTGACGGGCTCGCCCATCACCGATGTGCGCATTACGCTCACGGGCGGCCGCGCGCATGCCAAACACACCGAGGGCGGCGATTTTCGCCAGGCCACGTATCGCGCGATTCGCCAGGGTTTGATGCAGGCGCGCGAGGTCGGCGCAGACGTGTTGCTGGAGCCGTGGTACCACTTTGAGCTCGAGGTGCCGGGGGAGTGCGTGGGCCGGGCGTTGTCAGATGCCACACGCATGGGTGCCGAGTACGAGCCGCCGACGATGGCGGGAGACCGAGCGAAGCTTGTGGGTCGCGTGCCGGCATCCGAGGTGCAGGATTACGCGCTGGAGGTGGCTGCCTACACGAGCGGGCGCGGTCATCTGTACCTGGAGTTCGCCGGTTATGCGGCTTGCCATGATGCCGAGCGCGTAATCGAGACGGCCGCCTATGAGCCCGAGGCCGATCTGCCCAACACGCCCGACTCGGTCTTTTGCTCTCACGGCGCCGGCTACACGGTCAAATGGTATGACGTGCCCGCCGCAGCGCACGTAAAGATCGATCCTGCCACCTTCCGTCCCTGGCGAGCAGCAGACGCCGAGTTTTTCGGCCACATGTGACAAAGGGACAGCCCCTTTGTCACATGCTATTGGTATAACTCAGTATAAGTTGGTATAACTGTTACCAGGGTTTGCCAATCCGAGGAGGCCGATATGAATCCAAATCCCTTTAAGCCCACAGCTGGTAAGCGGCCTCCGATACTCATCGGTCGCGAGTCGGTCATCGAAGATTTTGAGGAAGGGCTCGACAACGGCGCCGGAGCGCCGGGCAGGCTCATGCTCATTACGGGAAACCGCGGCTGTGGCAAAACGGTTCTCCTGCGGGAGCTGCAACGTCTAGCCAGCGAGCGCGGATGGGCGGTTGTCTCCGATTCCGCTTCGCTTGGTTTGTGCGACCGCTTGGCCGACGCGCTTCGCTCGAATAAACCCGTTGTGACGTCAATGGAGTTTGGGCCGTCGTTTGGCCGGATGTCGGTCGAGGCGGCGCGGGCAAAAGGCGAGACATTGCGAGGGCTGGTCAACGAGCGTCTCAAGAAGCTCGGTCCGGGCAAGGGCGTCTTGTTTGCGATTGACGAGGCACAATCGGTGTCTATCGAGGAACTGGCGGCTCTTGCCGTCCTCTATCAGCAGGTGCTCGGAGACCAGGATGCCACGGGCTTGCCCGACAGCGACCAGCGCGGTCTTGCGCTGGCGTTCGCCGGCTTGCCCAGTATGGTTGACGATCTGCTCGAAGAGCCGAGCGTGACGTTTTTGCGGCGTGCCCAGCAGCGTACGTTGGGGGCAATATCTTTGCCCAAAGTGCGCGATTCGTATATCCAGACGGTCAAAGACGCTGGTCTTTACGTTGACGCGGAGACGGCGGACCTTGCGGCGCGCAAGAGCATGGGGCATCCCTATATGGTTCAGCTGGTGGGCTATTACATGTGGCGGTCTGCTGTCCGGCGTGGCTCGCAGGTCATCGAAAGGCGCGATGTCGAGAATGGCCATGCGGATGCCGTCTCCGAGTTCTACGAAGCGGTTGACGCACCTCTGTATTACGGTCTGCGCAGCCCTCAGCGCCTCTTTATCGAGGCTATGGCGGTTGACGAGGACAAGCCGACGCGCACGGCGGATATCATTGAGCGCTGCGACCGTACCCAGAGCTGGGCGAGTAAATATCGCGCAAGCCTGATTCGCGAGCGCGTCATCGAGGCCGCCGGATACGGCCTTGTGCGGTTTACCGTGCCCATGCTGGGCGAGTATATCCGCGACCGCGTTTTATGGCATGAGTAATGTGACAAAGGGACAGTCCCTTTGTCACATCGATGTCTGAGAGAGGTCAAAACATGGTGATTCATACCGAGCGTTTGGCGCTTCGTCCGTGGCGCGAGACGGATGCGGCGAGCCTGTTTGCATATGCGAGCGATCCGGACGTGGGGCCGGCTGCGGGTTGGCCGCTCCATCGAAGCATTGAGGAGAGCAGGGAGATCATTCGGACGGTCTTTGCGGCGCCCCATACCTTTGCCATTTGCCTGGCTGAGGCAGACGAGCCCGTGGGCAGCATCGGGCTCATGCCGCCTCGCTGCGAGTCGAACAGCCAAAGAGGCGGACTCGAGTTCGAGGTGGGGTATTGGATCGCCAAGCCGTTCTGGGGTCGAGGCTTTGCTCCCGAAGCGGTGCGAGCTATGCAGCGCTATGCGTTCGATACGCTTGGCTGCAAGGCGCTTTGGTGCGGATACTACGAGGGCAATAACAAGTCGTTACGCGTTCAGCAAAAGTGCGGATTCGCGCCGCATCACGTTGAGCGCGACGTACTTTGCGAGCTTATGGGCGATGTGCGTACCGAGTGCTTTACGTATTTGACCCGCGAAGACTGGCGCGAGCAGGCACAGTGCGAGTAACGTGACAAAGGGACAGTCCCTTTGCCACGTTCGGCTAACAGGAAGGGGAGCGATGGCGGTGTCGCAACAACCAAGTGCTATCGAGGTGCGCGGTGCACGCGTACACAACCTTAAGGACATCAATATCGATATTCCGCTGGGAAAGCTCGTGGGTATTGCCGGTGTGTCGGGCTCGGGCAAGAGCTCGCTGGCGCTGGGGGTGCTTTATGCCGAGGGCTCGCGCCGTTACCTGGAGGCGCTGAGCACCTATACCCGCCGTCGGCTGACGCAGGCAGAGCACGCTCAGGTGGACGAGGTGCTGCACGTGCCGGCGGCACTCGCGCTGCATCAGCGCCCCAGTGTGCCAGGTGTGCGCTCCACGTTTGGCACCATGACCGAGCTCAACAACAGCCTGCGCCTGCTCTTTAGCCGCTGCGCCCATCACGTGTGCCCGCATTGCGGGACGCGTGTGGAGCCGAGCCTTAACGTGGCCGCGGGCCTGTCGCTCACGTGCCCCGCATGCGGCCGCGAGTTCTATGCGCCGGGTGCCGAGGACCTTGCCTTTAACAGTGGCGGCGCGTGTTCTACCTGCGGCGGCACCGGCGTCATGCGCGAGGTGGACGAGGCGAGCCTGGTGCCCGACGAGTCAAAGACCATCAACGAGGGCGCGGTGCTTCCCTGGGGCACGCTCATGTGGGACCTGATGAAGCAGGTGGCCGGCGAGATGGGCGTGCGTACCGACGTGCCGTTTAACCAGCTCACGCCTCAAGAGCGCGACATCGTGTTCCATGGCCCGGCAGTTAAGAAGCACATTCTCTACGTTCCCAAAAATGGCGAGGGCGCCACGCCGCTCGACTTTACCTATTACAACGCCGTCTATACCGTCGAGAATGCGCTCGCCAAGGTTAAGGACGATAAGGGGCTCAAGCGCGTTGCGCGCTTTTTGCGCGAGGGACCGTGCCGCGATTGCGGAGGCACGCGTCTTTCCGAGGCTGCGCGCCAGCCCCAGGTGCGCGGTATCAATCTGGCACAGGCGGCGGCCATGACGCTGGGCGAGGCGATTGAGTGGGTGCGCGGAGTGCCCGCATCCTTGCCGACCGAGATGCAGCCCATGGCGACGGATATCTGCGATTCGTTTTTGAGCACGGCCCGTCGCCTGGTCGATCTGGGTCTCGACTACCTTTCGCTCGACCGCGCCGGCGCCACGCTTTCCACGGGTGAGCGCCAGCGCGTACAGCTTGCCCGCGTGGTGCGCAACCGATCGACGGGCGTGCTGTATGTGCTGGACGAGCCTTCGATCGGCTTGCATCCTGCCAATGTCGACGGCTTGGTGGGCGTGATGCGCGATCTGGTGGATGACGGCAACACCGTGGTTGTTGTCGACCACGACACGCGCGTGCTGGCAGAAGCCGACTATCTGGTCGAGATGGGCCCCGTTGCCGGAGCAGGCGGCGGTCATGTGATCGCCGCCGGTACGGTGGGTGAGGTCGAACAATCGCAGGGCAGCCGCATCGCGCCGTTCTTGCGCACGGACCCCAAGCGCTTGCGCCCGCAGGTGGCTGACGACGAAATGTTCGACCTAGGCCATATCCGCATGGCGACCGATGCCATCCATACCGTCAAACCACTCGAAGTCGATACCCCGCGCGGCCGCCTTGTCGCGGTGACGGGCGTTTCGGGTTCGGGCAAGACGACGCTGGTGCTCGAGACGCTCATCCCGGCGCTCAAGGCGCAAGCGGCCGGCGAGCGCCTGCCGAGGCACGTGCGTTGGGTCGATGCCGAGGGCATCGCGCGCGCCAACCTGATTGACGCCACGCCCATTGGCGCCAACGTGCGCTCGACGGTGGCGACCTATGCCGACATCCATGATGAGCTGCGCCGCGCCTTCGCCCGTACGCCCGAGGCCAAGGCGGCGGGGTATAAGGCGGGTGCCTTTAGCTACAACACCGGTGCCTTGCGATGCCCCACGTGCGATGGCACGGGCTCGATATCGCTTGACGTGCAGTTTTTGCCCGATGTCGAGATCGTCTGTCCTGCATGTCGTGGCTCGCGTTATGCGGATGCCGCCTCGCATATCCATCGCGAGGGCAAGGACGGCAGCCTGCTTACGTTGCCGCAACTTATGGATATGAGCGTGGACGAGGCACTCGATGCCACGGTAGGACTCAAGAAAGTCCAGGCGCGCCTGCAGACCTTGCGCGACCTGGGGCTGGGATACCTGACACTTGGCGAGCCCACGCCGGCGCTCTCGGGCGGCGAGGCACAGCGCCTTAAGCTTGCAAGCGAGATGGGCCGTGTGCAGGACGATGCCGTATTTGTATTCGACGAACCCACGATCGGCCTGCATCCGCTCGATGTTCAGGTGCTGCTGAGCGTGTTTGATGGCCTCGTTGCCAAGGGCGCCACGGTTATCGTGATCGAACACGACCTCGACCTTATCCGTAATGCCGATTACGTGATCGACATGGGCCCGGGCGGCGGCGACGCAGGCGGACAAATCGTCTGCACCGGTACGCCGGGCGACATCGCGGCCTGCCCCAAGAGCATTACCGGCCGCTATCTATAGGCGATGTGACAAAGGGACTGCCCCTTTGTCACATTGACTTCTATTTCACGCATTGAGCGGCGAGATAGTCGCGGAAGAACGGTAATTCAAAAGCGACGATTCCGCGCCCGCGTTCTCCAATGATGCCGGCGTCTATCATGCGGCGTCGGTAGCGGGAGACCTGTTGCGGCGAACGCTTAAGG
>DXLV01000043.1:10400-14875 GCA_019414545.1 Collinsella sp.
CGCTTAAGGCGCTCGACAAGGTCAGCGGTGGTGGACACTTCTTCGTCGTCGAGCATGGCGATGAGAAATCGCTTGTCCTCCGCAGTGAGTTCCCGATAGGTCGCTGCGAGGATCCGGTCGTCCATTTCATCGCGTGCGATTTTGATTCCCTGGTCAAAGTCGCGAGATGATATTTCCCTCGAGTTGCTCGTGAGATCCCAGGCGCGGTAACCCACAAGCTGCAAAAGGAAAGGAAAGCCCGAAATCGAGCGAACGGCCTTATCGATTCCCTCGGCATCCGCCAGACGGTCGTTTTCCTGGATCGTTCGGATCAAGGCCTCGCGTACATCGTAGTCGGCGATACGCCCCAGATGATATTGCTGGGCGCGACGAAGGAACGAGACCGTCTTGTGGTTCAGCAACGTCGAGACGTTGTTGGGAAGTCCCGCCATGAGTAGAGCGACGCGTTTCCCATCGGTCACAAAGTGCTGATACGTGGCTGCGAGCTGGATCATCTCGTCGAGCGTCGGGTCGACCTCATCAACCGTGACGAGTAGACCGGTGCCCGTTTCGTTGAGCTGGTCGATGATGTCGCTCATGCGATAACGCCAAGTCGAGGCATCGTGAACGCGATTGACCTCGATACTGCCGAGCGGCGCGATTCCGAGACCGGTGACTTCGAAGTTGTTAGACGGGTTGATGAGATGGCCTGCAGCACGTTTCGCCCCGAGCTCGATTTCCTCAAGCATTCCCGAGAGCGCGGTCGTCTTTACCGCTATCCAGCCGTGGGATTCCGCCCTTGTTGCGAGCGACGACATGAGAGCGGTTTTACCGGTTCCACGCGCGCCTGAGAAGATCGAGGTCAATTCCGGGCGTCTACGCTGGCTCAAGAAGGCACGGTCCAAATCCCGAATAATCTGTTGTCTGCCGGCGAGATGGGCAGGAACCTCACCAAAACTGGGGGTAAACGGGTTCTCGAGATATTCCACAAGGCTCTCCTTTCACATCGCCGTTTAACTCCATTTTATTCTAGTTAATTCTGATTAAAAGCGACGGCTCGTTATTTGGTGCATCAATGTGACAAAGGGACAGTCCCTTTGTCACATGCCGGGGAAGCCTGTCTGGCGGAGGGCCTCGTAGAGGACGATGGCGGCGCTGTTGGAGAGGTTGAGTGCGCTGATGCGGTAGTCGTCCGGGTCGACGAAGTTGCCGCAGATATCCTGTTGAAGGATGGCTTCGTGGCTGTCCTCGGTATGCCCCAGCGATTCCTCGTGGGCTTCCCAAGCCTCGGCGTTATCGAGTGAGTCGCAATCGCGCAGCATCGGGATGCGCTCGCAGCGCTCGGGCACCGCGGCAAGCAGTGGCTCGGGAATGCCCGAGCTCTCGCTGCCAAAGACCAAGTAGTCGCCGTCGCGGTAGGTGCTTTGCGCATAGGTGCGGCGTGCCTTTTTGGTCAGCAGATGCAGGCGCTCGTCGGCGGGGGAGAGGCCGTTGCGCGCAAGAAAATCCTCCCAGCCGGCATAGGTCGTCACGTCCAAGTTTTGCCAGTAGCCCAGGCCGGCGCGACGCACCGTCTTGTCGTCGAGCGAAAAGCCCAGTGGCTCCACCAGATGCAGGCGGGCGCCGGTAACCACGCAGGTGCGGCCGATATTGCCCGTATTGGCCGGAATCTCGGGCGCATACAGCACGATATTGAACATGAATCTCCTTGGCTCAGAATGAAAAACCACCACGAAGGGGACAGGCACCTTCGTGGTGGTTAGGCGGTTACGTGGGCGGAAAACGCTCGCTTCGATAACCCTAGGCGCGGTGCCAGTCGGTCAGGCAGGCATCGAGGGCGGCGATGAGCGCGTCCTTGTCCATGTGACGGCCGATGATGCACAGGCTCGTCATGCGGTCGCCCGTCTCGTCGTCCCAAATCTGCATGATCTCGGGGTTCTCGTCGATAATCTTCTGCTTCTCGCCCTCGGGCGCGGAGTCGACAAACAGGCCGTTTTCCATCAGGCGCATCTGGTGGCCGGCCTGCTCAAACATGTAGCACATGTCCGGATCGCCGGTCTGCCACAGCGGGCCCTTGACGCGAATGACCTCGTCGGGCCACTCCTGCTCAACAAAATCGGTGAACTTCTGCAGGTCAAACGGCTTGCGGCGCGAGTACACAAAGGTCTCGATGTCGTACTCGAGCACCTCGGGGTCGTCGTGCTCCTCGGGATGCTCCATGGCCTCGATCCAGGCGGCGGAGTTGTAGGCGCGCATAAAGTCGAAGCGGTCGGTGTCGAGCAGCTCCTCCATGGGGACCTCGCCGTTTTGAGCCTCGACAATCACGGCGTCCTTCTGCAGGCTGCGCACGATGGCCTTGAGCTCGGCGATCTGCTCGGGGCTCACGGTATCGGTCTTGTTGAGGATCAGCGTGGAGCAAAACTCGATCTGCTGGATGAGCAGGCTTTCGATGTCGTCCTCGTCGATATCCTCGGCCAGCAGGTCGCGGCCGCCGTTGAACTCGTCGTACATGCGGGCGCAGTCGACCACGGCCACGATGTTGTCGAGCGCGAGCTTGGGCTCGCCGCCCACCTTGGCCTCGTCGCAGAAGCTCGAGATGGTGTAGGCGATGGGGATAGGCTCGCAAATACCCGAGGCCTCGATGATGATGTAGTCGAACTTGCCCGAATCGGCGATGCCCTGCAGCTGGTTGGCCAGGTCGTCCGAAAGCGTGCAGCAGATGCAGCCGTTGGTGAGCGGGATGAGGTCGTCGGTCTCGGAAAGGCCGCCGTCGGCGATAAGGCTGGCGTCGACGTTGATCTCGCCGATATCGTTGACGATCACGGCGGCGCGGATGCCGCCGTCGTTGGCGAGGATGTGGTTGAGCAGCGTGGTCTTGCCGGCACCGAGGTATCCGGTAAGCATGATGATCTTCACTGGTTTGTTGGGCATGTGCCCTCCTTTGTTAGACATGGCTTACAGTTGAATCTTATGCCAAACGCCTGCTCTTATACCCACACATGGGCAAATAACACAGGCTACTCCCAGGCTCCCCACACATCGGGACAATAGCCGACGGTGGCCTTTTTGCCGTTGCGCACGATGGGCTCGGCCAGAACCTGCTGGTTTTCGAGTAGCTTGTCGAAGCGCTGGCTAGGGGTGAGGTGCTGGATGAGCGCGAGCGTCTCCTCGTCCTTGGCCTTGGGGTTGAGCAGCTTGTCGATGCCGCCGACCGCCTGCATCACGCTCGTGAGCTCGCCCTTGCTCATCTCCTTTTCCTTAAGGTCGATAAACTGCACCTTAATGCGGCGCTCCTTAAAATAGCGCTGGGCCTTCTTGGTATCGAAGGACTTTTTGGTGCCAAAGATTTGAATATTCATTGTTTGGTTCCGCCGTTCTACCTGATGAAGTTGGTGCGCTCGCGATCGGCTTCGGGGGCTTCGATGCCGGCAGCCTGTCCTGCCTCGATGCAACGCAGCAGCCAGGCCATGTTTTTACCGATGTTTCGCATGGTGGCAAGGCCCTCGGCGTCCTGGGCGGCCTCGCCCGGCATGGCACCGAAGACGTTGTTCCAGTACGTGGACGCTACCACGGGCATCTGGTTGATGGTGAAGTACTTGTTGAGCACGTCGAAGGTGGTCGACGTGCCACCGCGACGGGCAACGGCGACAGCGACGCCCGGCTTGTGCGTAAAGGCCTTGCTGCCAGCATAGAATGCACGGTCGAGGGCAGAGAGGATACGTCCGCTGGGGTGCGCGTAGTAGACGGGCGAACCAAAGACAAAGCCGTCTGCCTGCTCGGCGGCGGCAATCAACTCGTTGACCATGTCGTCGTCAAAGGTGCAGCGGCAATCGAGTTTGCCGCACTGGCCGCAACCGGTGCAATCGCGAATAGGCTTGGCGCCCAGCTGAAACATCTCGGTATCGATGCCTTCGGCGTTAAGCTGCTCGGCGACCTCGGCGAGTGCGCGGGCCGTGTTGCCGTTTGCCTTGGGGCTGCCATTGACCAAAAGAACCTTCATCACAAACTCCCTCTGCTGTCGGTGACTTCTGCAGAGGATTATCGCACGAGCGGGCAGATGGCGTGGGGCACGATGCCGGCCCCGAGGGCCCACGGCAGGCACGCTCACCAGGTACGAGCGGGATACGGTCCAGAGGATGTTGGAGTGCGGGGCCTCGTGCGAGCAGATTGTAAGGGGTCTGGGCGGGTCGCCCTCGATGGCGAGCTTTGAGGCCTTGGAAGGCGGGCTGCTGCGGCGGCTATGGTTTATACTAAGGCGGTTGCTATCGAGTAATTCATACTTGGTTTGATTCGATTGTGAATGCGTAACTAGGATGGAAAGCAAAGGAAACTCTATGGAAACAGAGGATGCTGTTTGCTTGATGACTTCGATTGCCTTGATTGTCCTTTCAATCCAATACCGAAGAGGAAGATGGCTCTGCTCAATTGCTGGATATGATGTCACAGACGATATGAGCAGGACATAAAAACATTGGGAGCCCCCGGCATGAAAGACC
>DXLV01000044.1 GCA_019414545.1 Collinsella sp.
AGATAGACGCGCGTGCGGCCGTCGGCGATACGCTCACCGAGCATCTTGGCGTAGACCATAGGATCGAGCGGCATAAACGGCTCACCAAACAGCGAGGAGAACGTGGGCGTGGGCTCGGTGACGCCGACCTCGGTGCCAGGGATCTTGGCGGTGAAGCCCGTCACAAAGTGATACATGGCGGCGTCGGCCGTCAGGCGCGAGATGGGCGGCAGCACGCCAAAGGCATCGCAGGTCAAAAACAGCACGACGCTCGGGGTGGTGCCCATGCCCTTGGTCCACGCGTTGGGAATGTGCTCCACAGGGTAGGCCACGCGCGTATTGTGCGTGATCGAGACGTCGTCGTAGTTGGGCTTGCGATTCTCGTCGAGCACCACGTTTTCGCAGATGGCGCCAAAGCGGACGGCGTTGAAGATCTCGGGCTCGTGGAACACGTCCAGGCCCTCGCACTTGGCGTAGCAGCCGCCCTCGACGTTAAAGATGCCCATGTCGGACCAACCGTGCTCGTCGTCGCCGATCAGCAGGCGCGTGGGGTTGGCCGAAAGCGTGGTCTTGCCGGTGCCCGACAGGCCAAAGAAAATCGCGGTCTCGTGCGTGACGGGATCCATGCTGGCCGAGCAATGCATGGGCAGTACGTCATCCTCGACGGGCAGCAGGTAATTCATGACGCTGAAGATGGACTTTTTGATCTCACCGGAGTAGCCGGTGCCCGCGACCAGAATCACGCGCTCCTGGAAGTTGATGACCACCGCGGCGCTGGAGTTGAGGCCCTTGATGGCGGGGTCACACTGGTAACCTGGCGCGGCAAGGACGCAGAAGTCCGGCTCGCCGGTGCGCGCGATTTCGCGGGCAAGCGGGCGGGCGAGCATCTGCTTAATAAAGAGCGCCTGGCTGGCACGCTCGCAGGCGACAAGCAGGCGACGCGTATGGTTACGATCGGCGCCGGCCATACCGCGCGTGACGAACACATCGCGCTCGTTGAGATAGTCGACGATGCCGGCTTTGATGACCTCGTAGCTTTCGACGGACAGCGGGCGGTTGACGGCACCCCAGGCAATCTTGTCGTGCACGTCGGGCGTATCAACGATAAAGCGGTCGTTGGGCGAACGTCCGGTACGCTCCCCCGTCTCGATCACGAGTGCACCGTTGGAGGCCATACGGCCCTCTTCGCGGCGAATCGCATGCTCGACGAGCTCGGCTGCCGGCAGGTCGACCAGCAGGCGGGGCTGGTTCTCGGCGGGATCTTCGACCAGCGTGATGCCAAAGTTGGACAGAACTTCTGCGGGGGTAACACCTGGCATGGGGCCTCCTTTAAAAGCGCGACACGTGGACGCGGCGCGCACTTTACTCACGTAAAGCCCGTTGTACCCGATATGCAAAAACGTTTTTGCGGCAACGGCGAAGCGCCCGCCCAACGGTCAAAAATCGCACGCAAGCGGCCTAGTCATTGGGGACGTTCTTAAACGACTAGTCGTTGGGGACACTCTTGAACAGGCAACAGCCAAGGAGTGTCCCCAGATGCCGGCACTTAGGGACGTTCCCAAAGTGCCTGCACATAAGGAACGTCCCTAAGTGCCGACTACCGAATGGCGCCGCCGAAATTATCGAACAACCTGTTCAAAAACACGAGCGGACACCGCGGTGTCTATACTAGAGCGCAGCAATAGAAAGGACCCCGCTTTGAGCATCACGCCCCTCGATAGCATTCGCCGCGCCATCGCCCGCCGTAACGGCATCTCCAACCCCGCTGCATCGAAAGACGGCGCCGCGAAGGCCCAGGGCGGCCGCATCGAGAACGGCCTGTTCCCCGCCTCCCACACGGCCGAAGAGCTCGCGCGCATCCAGGAGCTGAGCCAGCGCAACGCCGGCGGACCCGATAGCAGCCAAGCCACACGTCGCCGGCGCGAACGCGATCGGGAGCCCGGCCCCGTCCGCCGCATGGTCAACGCTTGGTGGAACCGTCTGCTCGGCGCCGTCTACGGCGGCGGCTTCTCCATGCAGGAAGCGGAATACGAGGAGCACGCCACCAGTCGCGACTATCTTTGGAACACCCTCGGCACCGCCGTGTGGGGCTTGGCGTTTCCGCTGCTCACCATCGTGTCTACGCAGCTCGTGGGCGCCGAAGAAGCCGGCAAGTTCTCCATCGCCTTCGTCACCGGCACGCTCATCATGATCGCATGCAACTACGGCGTGCGCAATTTCCAGGTCTCAGACATCGACGAAAAGACGTCCTTTGCCTCCTACCAGCTCAACCGCTGGCTTTGTGGAGCGCTCGCCCTAGGCTGCGGCCTCATGTACAGCAGCGCCCGCGGCTATGACGCGCAGATGGCGACGATCGGCCTGGGCGTCTACCTGTATAAGGTCATCGACGGCATCGCCGACGTGTACGAAGGCCGCCTGCAGCAGGCCGACAAACTCTACTTGGCTGGAATGAGCCAAACGCTACGCTCCGTCGGCGTCATCGCGGTCTTCAGCGTGGCGCTGTTCCTCACGCGCAGCATGCCCATCGCGGCCATGGCCATGGGTGTCGCCGCGATCGCCTCGCTCGTGCTGGTCACCGCGCCGCTCGCCCTGCTCGAGACCGAAAAATCGCGCCGCGTGAGCCTTCGCGAGGTCGGCCACCTGTTTGTCCAGTGCGCTCCACTCTTTGGTGCACTGTTCTTGTTCAATCTTATCGAGAGCATGCCCAAGTTTGTGATGGAAGGCACGCTGGCATACAAATATCAGCTGTACTTTAATGCCCTGTTCTTTCCTGCGCAGGCTATTTTGCTGAGCATTGGATTTATCTATAAACCGCAGCTCCTGCGCTTGTCGAGCATTTGGGCTAATCCTCGCAAGCGTCGTCGCTTTGACCTGATTATTGTTGCCGTTATGGCGCTGATCGTGGTCATCACCGGCATGTGCGCCGCATTTATGGCAGGTCCCGGTATTCCCCTCATGAGCTTTATGTACGGCCTCAGCTTTGAACGCTACCGTACGCTGGCGCTGCTGATGGTCGTCGCCGGCGGCGTCACCGCGGCCATCGACTTTATCTACGCCATCATCACGGTGCTGCGCCACGCTGGAGACGTCACCAAGATCTACCTGATCTGCTTCGCCGTAAGCGTGGTGCTGCCGGTGATCCTGATTAAGCTGCTGGGTCTGATGGGCGCTGTGGTGAGCTACCTAGCCATCATGGCCCTACTCCTGGTGCTACTGATTATCGAGTACGCCCACATCCGCCAACGCATCGAACGCGACCGCAACCCATACGGCGCCTAATTAGCTGCCCGGTCACCGGAATTTGCGATGGAATCACCCCGTCTGGGGTCTCGTTGCGGACAATATTCATCACGCAAAACTAAGTGAGTAGACTTTTACCGAATCCCCGACCACACCAACAGAGCACAAGTCTGTGACCTGCGGTTTTATTGAGGCAAATATGTTGGGTGCTCGGCATTTCCAAAAAAGTCTACTCACTTAGCCAGCGGGCAGCCAAATGATTATTTAATCCCCGTCCCAGAGAAATCAATTAGCGGGCAGAAGGGCAAAAGTAGTAAAAAAAAGCCCCGTCCCAAATTAGCTACCCCTTGCACCGATTATTCGCCCGGGTTGATGTTCGCGTAGAACTCCGCCCCGTCGTCCAGGCGCAGGATGCCCACTCGACCGAACTCGGAGCCGGTGGCGGCGGCGCAGTCGATGTCGATGCGATCGGGCACGCCGGCAGTGTCCTCGCCGCCCAAGCGCACGATCTGCCCGCGTCCCGATTCCTCATCGAGCCCCGCCAGACCACCGACCTCGCAATAGCGCCCAAGCGATACCGTGGGCGTGTGGCCGCTCACCACGACCGGGCCCTTGCCCTCGGCAGAAAGCAGCCCCGTCGGGGCATCCCAATAGCCATGGCGAATCCAGAGCAAGTCATCGGACGACTGTACCGCGAGCATCTGCTGCAGCAGCTCGCGATCGGCACTCACCGCACCGACGCCATCGGCACAATCGACGCCATGCTCAAGCAAAAACGCGCGCGCCGCCTTCATCTCGATTCCAGCATGTACCAGCAGATACGGGCGCTCCTCGGTCTCGACCACCGCGTAGAGCGGCAGCGCGGCCATCCATCGCACGAGCTCCTCGTATGCCTCAAATTCCATGTCGTTGAGCTGCTCGCGCGTCGTCCAGCCACCGTTGATATCCCAGGTCTCGGCATCGAGCGGATCCTGACCAATGATGGCATCGAGCATGATCTGCTCGTGATTACCCTTGAGCACGTGGGCGTTGGGCAGCGAGCGCACGAGCTTAATAACGCCGACCGGATCGGGCCCGCGATCGATCATGTCGCCCAGCACGTACAGCGTGTCGTCGGACGTCAACGAGATCTTAGACAGGGCCTCGTCAAGCGCACGCACGTGCCCGTGAGCATCAGATGTCACATAGATCGCCATGGTACGCCTCTCCTTGCATTGCGGCCGAAGCCCGACGCCGCAACTAAAACTTCAAGTTGAACTTAAATGTTACTCATTGTACTCCGTTGCAATAAAGCTGGAAAGGGTTTCCGAGCAGAGGCAAAGACGGCAGCCGTCTATGACGATATCGCGCACGCCCGCAATCCAACCCCATAAACCCACCATCTTTGGGTACAAATAACCGCAGACAACTGACCGTGCCACGCCAACCACCCAGGAGCGGACACCATCCATGAACCAGATCCTTCTCTTTATCGGCCTCGTCATCATTTTGTGCCTGACCATCAAACCCGTCGGCAAAAAACTCCCCTTCCCCACCCTGCTCATCTTTATCGCACTCGGCATGCTGCTGGGCGTCAACGGCCCGGCACACATCGACTTTAGCGACTACGCGCTCACCGAAACCGTCTGCAGCACGGCGCTGCTATTCATCATGTTCTACGGCGGCTTTAACACCAATATCGACCGCGCCAAGCCCGTCGCCGCGCCGGCGGTGCTGCTGAGCACGCTCGGCGTCGTCATCACCGCAGGCATCACCGGCGTGTTCGCCCACTTTGTACTGGGCTTCGACTGGATCGGCGGCCTGCTGTTGGGATCGGTCGTGGCGTCCACCGACGCGGCCAGCGTCTTTAGCGTTCTGCGCGAGCACAGCCTGTCGCTGAGGGGCGGCACCGACTCGCTGCTCGAGGTCGAATCGGGCTCCAACGATCCCGTCGCCTATATGCTCACCGCCGTGCTCGCCACACTCGCGGCCGGCGGCGACATCAACATTCCCGCACTGCTGGCCAAGCAGATTATCTTGGGCGTGGGCCTGGGCCTCGCCATCGGCTGGGCGGCGGGCCGCCTGATTGAACGCGCGCACGCAACGGCCGAGGGCGCGCAGACCATCTTTTTGTTCGCCGTGGCCATCGTCGCCTACGCGCTGCCGAGCTACCTGGGCGGCAACGGATTTTTGGCCGTGTACCTGGCCGGCATTGTGCTGGGTGCGAGCGACATCACCGGCAAGGTCGAGATGGCGCACTTCTTCGATACCCTCACCGAGATGGCCGAGATGACGATCTTCTTCTTGCTCGGCCTGCTCGTAACGCCCGCACGCCTGCCGCAGATGCTGCTGCCGGGCCTGGCGCTCATGGCGTTTATGCTCTTTGTGAGCCGCCCCATCGCCGTCGGCGTGCTCCTAGCGCCCTTTAAGACGAACCCTCGCCAGGTTGCGCTCGTAAGCTGGGCGGGTCTGCGCGGCGCGGCTTCGGTCGTGTTTAGCCTCTTTACCGTGGTGGCCGGTGTTCCTGGCGGTCACGACCTGTTTGACCTGGTATTTGTGATTGCCGTGTCGAGCATTGTGGTGCAGGGCTCGCTGCTACCGGCGGTGGCGAAAAAGCTCAATATGATCGACGCGGAAGGCGACGTGCGCCGTACGTTTAACGATTACCGCGACGAGGACGGCATGTCGTTTGTCAAGTTCAAGGTGGGCGCGGGCCATCCGTTTTCCGGACGCTCGCTCGCCGATATTGGCAGCGCCACGGACATGCTCGTCGTCCTGGTGCTGCGCGATGGCGCGCACCCGGTGCTGCCCAATGGCGATACCGTGATTGAGGAAGGCGACCTATTGGTGATGGCTGCCCCGACGTTTGAAGAGCGTGCCGAGGTTACGCTGCGCGAGGTCACCGTGACGCCCCACGGTCGCCTGGCCGGTCAGCGTCTTCGCGACGTGCCACAAGGCAAACATCCGTTTATTGTGGTGATGCTCAAGCGCGAAGGCCAAACGATCATCCCCGATGGCAACACCCTAATATACGCCGGCGACGAAGCCGTCATTGCCACACTGGCGTCGTAGTGACCAGGAGGTAGTCAATTTGCGACGAAGAGATCAAGCGCCTAGAGAACCTCATGCCTTCGCTTGCAGTTTTGGATTTGCCTGAGGAGTAAAGCACCCCTCCCCCATGTAACCATCCTGTAAATCATAGCAGCGCACTCGAGTTTTACCGCGATGCGGTCGCGCCCGGCGCTCCACTGTGCTAAAGTATCCCGAACGTTCAAACGACTACGAGGGGAACTAGAAGATGGCACGTGTGCACAACTTCTCAGCTGGCCCGGCCGCGCTGCCTACAAGCGTGCTCGCCGAGATCGCCGACGAGATGATGGACTACCGCGGTTGCGGCATGTCCGTGCTCGAGATGAGCCATCGATCTAGCATGTACCAGCAGATCATCGACGACGCCGAGGCAACCCTGCGCCGCCTGCTGAGCATCCCCGACAACTACCGCGTCCTGTTTTTGCAGGGCGGCGCCACACTGCAGTTTGCGGGCATCCCCATGAACCTCATGCGCCGCGGCCGCGCCGGCTACGTCGTGACCGGCAACTTTGCCAACAAGGCGTACAAAGAGGCCGCCAAGTACGGCGAGGCCGTGCTGCTCGCAAGCTCCGGGGACACCAATTTCGACCGCATACCCACCATGGCCGACATCAACGCGCGCATTGCCGCCGAGGCCGCGGGCGACGGGCTCGACTACGTCTACATCTGCCAGAACAACACCATCTTTGGCACCATGTACCACGAGCTGCCCGCTTGCGGCGATGTGCCGCTGGTCGCCGATGTCTCGAGCTGCTTTCTGTCACAGCCGCTCGACGTTGAGCGCTACGGGCTCATCTACGCCGGCGCTCAGAAAAACGCCGGCGCCGCGGGCGTGACCGTGGTCATCGTGCGCGACGACCTCATCGCAGATGGCCCCGCTTTTGCGCAGACGCCGCAGTACATGGACCTTAAGACCCAGGCCGCCAAGGGCTCCATGCTCAACACGCCCAACACCTTTGGCATCTACGTGTGCGACAAGGTGTTCCATTGGGTCGAGGAGACTGGCGGGCTTGCCGCCATGGCCGAGCGCAACTGGGCCAAGGCCAACCTGCTCTACAACCTGCTCGAACACAGCGAGCTGTTCCATGGCACCACGCAGGCCGACAGCCGCTCCATCGCCAATGTCACCTTCCGCACCGGCGACGCCGAGCTTGACGCGGCCTTTGTCGCAGGCGCGGCCGAGCACCAGATTCAAAACGTCAAGGGCCATCGTCTGGTAGGCGGCATGCGCGCTAGCGTCTACAACGCCGTAACCATGGAAGACGTGCAGGCACTGGCCTCGTACATGAAGGACTTCGAAACGCAGCGTAGTTTGAGCCCGCGATCTAACTAGCCCGCAACGCGCGGGCCGACCAGCCACTTCAAACCACCTGTTTAAACCAAACCTGCTAAGGAGTTTTTCATGCGCAAGATTAAGACCATTGACGACATCACCAAGGACGGCAAAGTCGAGTTTGGCGAGGGCTACGAATTTGTGAGCACCGCCGAAGAGGCCGACGCCATCCTGATGCGCTCGACCGACCTGCACGGCTACGAGCTGCCCGAGGGCATCCGCGCCATCGCCCGCTGCGGCGCCGGCGTCAACAACATCCCCGTCGAGGAGTACGCCAAGAAGGGCGTCGTCGTCTTTAACTCCCCCGGCGCCAACAGCAACGCCGTCAAGGAGCTCGTCCTGGGCATGCTGGTGCTCTCGAGCCGCGGCGTGGTGCAATCGATGAACTGGGTGCGCGACAACGCCGACGATCCCGAGATTCAGGTCGATGCCGAGAAGGCCAAGAAGGCCTTTGTGGGCCGCGAGCTCAAGGGCAAGCGCATCGGCGTCATCGGCCTGGGCAACGTAGGTTCCAAGGTCGCCAACGCCTGCGTCGACCTGGGCATGGACGTCTACGGCTACGATCCGTTCATTTCCGTCGAGCACGCATGGGTGCTGAGCCGCGAGGTGCAGCGCGTGGGCACGCTCGAGGATCTCTGCCGCGGCTGCGACTACCTCACCGTGCACGTGCCCAGCAAGGCAGACACCATCGGCATGATCAGCACCGAGCAGATCAACCTGCTGGCCCCGGACGCCGTGCTGATCAACTACGCACGCGAGACCATCATTGACGAGGACGCCGTTGACGCCGCCCTGCGCGAGGGCAAGCTCAGCTGGTTTAGCTGCGACTTCGCCACGCCCAAGACGGTCAAGATGCCCAATACGTTTATCACCACGCACTCGGGCGCCGGCACCGGCGAGGCCGAGGCCAACTGCGCAGACATGGCCATCAGCGAGCTCAAGGATTACCTGGAGAACGGCAACATCGCCCACAGCGTCAACTACCCCGCCTGCAGCATGGGTAAGGCACGCGCCGCAAGCCGTATCGCCTGCCTGCACGCCAACGTGCCCAATATGATCGGCCAGATCACGGCAATCCTTGCCAAGGACAACGCCAACGTGCAGCGCATGACCAACGAGTCCGCCGGCGAGAACGCCTACACCATGTTCGACACCGACGAGCACCTGGACACCGGTACCATCGAAGCACTCAAGCAGATTCCGTCGATGTATCGCGTTCGCGTGATCAAATAGCGCCGGCTGATCTGACGGGCAGTTCCCCATGTGGCCCGCCCGTCACCGACATTGAATGCCCGCGGGGGCGCCTTTCGCACGAGAGGCGCCCCCGTTTTTGTGAGCACTCCATTAAATGCACCGAGCCGCTTCTTGACATACAATCTGTATGTTGACCTAACTATCTGTGAGGTGCCTATGGTTGATACAGATTTTGCTTGGCGGCTTACGCAAGGGCTCGTGCGGATCGACAGTTCCGACCCAGGTGCGTATGAGGGCGAGATTGAACGCTATATCAAAGCGTTGGTTGAGGAACAGTTGGCGCAGCTGAGCCATCCGGTACTCGATGCCGTGCAGATTGCAGAGCTCGAAGTACTCCCCGGGCGCCGCAACCTTATGGTCACCGTGCCGGGCCAAAGCGACGAGCCGCGACTCGTCTATATCTGCCATATGGATACCGTTACGCTGGGCGATGGCTGGGACGCGGACATTCCGCCGCTCGGGACGGTTGTGCGTAACGACAAACTCTATGGCCGTGGCGCCTGCGACATGAAGGGTGGCCTGGCCTGCGCCATTGCCGCACTGGTCCATACGCTCGAGCGCGTGGCGGTGGATGGCGCGCTACCCCGCCGCGGCTTTTCGCTCATCTGCTCGGTCGACGAAGAGGACTTTATGCGAGGCTCCGAGGCAGCCATCGATGCCGGCTGGGTCGGTTCGCGCGAATGGGTGCTGGACACCGAGCCCACCGACGGACAGATCCAGGTAGCGCACAAGGGGCGTACGTGGTTCGAGATTGAAATGGCTGGCGTGACGGCACACGCGAGCCAGCCTTGGAAGGGCGCCGATGCCGTCGCCGCCATGGCCGAGGCCGTCTGCGCGCTGCGCCATGCGTTCGCAGCGCTGCCCGAGCATGATGAGCTGGGGTCTTCGACCATCACGTTTGGCCAAATTGAGGGCGGATATCGCCCCTATGTCGTGCCCGACCGCGCCAAGGTCTGGGTCGATATGCGCCTGACTCCGCCGACCGATACGGCAGCCGCGAAGCGCATGGTAGAGCAGGCCATCGCCGTCGCCAAAGCCGCCATTCCCGGTTGCCATGGCAGCTACACCGTGACGGGCGACCGCCCCGCCATCGAGCGCGACCCGAACTCTCCCCTTCTAGCAGCGCTCAAGCGTGCCGCCGATGACGTGACGGACGCGGACGCAACCGTCGGCTTCTTTACCGGCTACACCGACACCGCCGTCATTGCCGGCAAGACAGGTAACCGCAATTGCATGAGCTACGGTCCCGGATCGCTCGCGCTCGCGCACAAGCCCAACGAATATGTGCCCCACGCCGATATCGTTCGCTGCCAGAACGTGCTCATCGCGCTCGCCGATAACGTGCTCTGGGACGCGAATGGGCAAGTTGGGGCATAATAAGCCGCGAACAAACCGACTCGTGCGTTAGGACCGCCCATGAAAGCACTTCCGTTTCCCTGCATCCGCCCGGCTCAGGACCGCGTGCTCGAGGCGCTGCCTGCAATGGGCAGCATCCTGAGCGTCAACGATGCTCTGCGCGGAGCCATTGCCGATGGCCTGATGCTCAAGGACCCGGGTGCAGCGTATTACGTGTACGAATGCTCGGGCGAGCCGGGACGCGTGACGGGTGTCGTGGCGATCTGCCCGACGAGTGTACTTGCGGGCGACAAGGGCGATGCCAGCGCTGACGTGGCCGCCGCTGCGCGCGCGATCGCCGAGCTCAAGGTGCAGCCGCGCCCCGTGTCGCTCGCCTACGAGGCCTCGCCCGTCATGGATATCATCCTGGGCGCTGCCAAAGAGGGCGCCTCGCTCTACGCCGTCACCGATCCTGCGGGCATTACGCACCGCGTGTGGGAGGTCAAGCGCGAGGACGCCGTCGGCGCCATCCGTGCCATGCTCGACCAGGCGCCGGAGCCGGCACTGGCCGACGACCCTGCCTACGCTGCCGCACTAGTCGGGGCATCACAGCTCCTGGCCGACGATGCCCGTGCCGCCGGCACCTACAAGGGCAAAGAGCCGTTCAACTTTGCCGTAGCCGTGTTCTTCCCCACCGCGCAGGTCAGCGGCGCCGCGCCGCAGGTTCCGACAGGTCTGCTCACGCACCAGGTCGCGCGGTTCTAGCAAGACCAGACCGTCCAGCACAAAAATCGGCAGCCCAACAAACAGGGGGCGGAGATGCAGCAGGTACATGCATCTCCGCCCCTTTTGCGTCGAGAAGTTATGCCGACGACCCGTGCCGCCGCGCTCGCGTTATCCGCGCTGCGGACCCGCAGTAGCCACGAGCGGTTCAAGCCCCAGCTCGCGCGCGTAGTCTTCCTGCGTAAAGACTTCGACCAGTTCAAACGTATCGGCCGCATCGTCAAACGCAAAATGCAGCACTGAGCAGTTGCCCGGCACGCGTTCGCGCTCGTCGGCCGCCGCGCCCCGCACGTGGTCCAAAAACTCCTTGATAGCCGAACCGTGGCTCACCGCGAGCACGCACTCGTGGTCCGGACGTCGCATAAGATCGGTTATCGTCGCCGCCATGCGCTCGCGCACCTGCATCTGGCCCTCGCCGCCAAACTGACGATAGAAATCTCGCCACGGGCGCTCGGGCATAAGCATCACGCGCTCGGCCTCAAAGTCGCCAAAGAACCACTCACGCAGACCGTCCAGGCGCTCGTACGCCAAGCCCGGCCACAGGTTGGCGATAGTCTGCTCGGTGCGATGAAGTGTGGAGGTGTAGGCATGATCGGGTTCAATGCCGCGCGCACGCAAGAACATGCCGGCACGCGCCGCCTGGTCGCATCCCAGCTGCGTGAGCGGCGAGTCACTCCAACCCTGAATAATGCGCTTAAGGTTGAATATTGTCTGCCCATGACGAACCAGATACAGGTCTTTATTCATAGGGGTCCTTTCGTTCGTTACCAATCAAGGAGCGAAAACGCACCGTCGCAATAGCCAAAATGAAGCACGGCACCGTTGTCGGGTAGCTCTCCCCTGCCAGTCACATACTCAAGAAACTCCTGGCAGGAAGAGCCGTGGGAGACTGCCAGCACACAGTCGTGCTGCGGCCTGGCCATGATGTGGGACAGCGCCGCGACCATGCGCGACTGGAGCTCGCCTTCAGACTCGCCACCAAAGGCCACCGGATAATCACCCCAGGGCTGCGGCGGCATCTCGCGATTTGATGTACCCTCCAGCGAGCCCAAATGCCACTCGCGCAGGTCATCGACCAGCTCTATCGAGCGGCCCTCACCAGCAATTAGCTCAGCCGTACGCCGCGCCCGGCCCAACGGGGAGGAATACACACGGTCAAAGGTCACGCCACGCGCCTCAAACGCCGCGCGCGTCGCCAGCGCCTGCTCGCGCCCGCGCGCCGTAAGCGGCGAATCGTGCCCACCCTGCAAAATGTTCTGCACATTGAGCTCAGTCTGCCCATGCCGCACCAAATACAAATCTGCCACACGTCCTCCCCTCGCACCACCGCAAAGGGGACAGGTACCTTTGTGGTGGTTTACCGCCGGATCACACCGCGGTGACGCTCAACTACACCAGTACGTCGGCAAGCGAGCGCTTGGGTACGTGGTGCACCTGCGCCTCGTCGCGCCAATAATTGATGGAGCCGTCGGGGTTGGAATCGATCGCATCGATCACCTGTGTCTCGGCCGGAACGCCAAACGCCATGATCAGCTTGAGCTCATACTTGTCGTTATCGAGCCCCATGGCATCGATCGCGTGGGGCGTAAAGGCCTTGAACATGCAGGCTGCCACCTCGGGCGTGGCGCTGCGGGCGGCGAGCATCATCGTCTGCGCGACAATGCCCGTGTCGACCTCGGTAATAGGAGCGGCGGGCTTGCCCGGAACGGCGCGCTCGGCAAGAATCGCGATGTAGCCGGTCGGGCGCTCGCCCTCGGCAGGACCCGACCAGTCCTTAAGCGCGCCGGCCCATGCAAGCTCGTCAAATACACGCGCGCAGTCCTCTGCACCGCTTACCACATGAAAACGCAGACGCTGAGCATTGGCACCACAGGGAGTCAGGTGCGCCAGCTCCGCCAGCTCAAGCAAAAACTCGCGCGGCACGCGCATGGACTCGTCAAAGCGACGGCACGTGCGGGCACGACGGACCAGCGCATCAAACGCTTCCAGACCGAGCTTTTCGCAACCTTGCTTTGCCATCGATTCGACACTCGACGGTGCCTCGGGAACTGCTTCGAACATAGGGACCCCCAATACAAGCCAATTGTCCTTAGGAAAATCTAACCTAAAACGTAGGCAATAACGAACAGGGCTGCAATGTTCTACACCTGTTGAATAGAAAATCGCGACGTGGGGAACAACGGAAACAATTCGGGGCCTTTGGGTTACGTTTCGCCCTCCCCGACCCATACGTCAGCGCCCTTAGGGGATACTGGTTGTAACGATCAAGGCTTACGCCGCACGGAAAGGAGACATTATGGGCATCTTTAAGAACGATGACCAAAAATCGAGCCAGTTTGGATTTGACGAGAAAAGCATGGCAGGCAAAGCCGTCAAGGCCGTGCGCTGGATCTACGCCATCACGGGCGTCGTGGCGCTCATTGCTGGTATCGCGCTGCTTTTTGCACCCGCCAAGTCCCTCGTCTTTTTGACGACCGTCCTGGGCTTCTACTTTGTGATTACGGCAGCCATCAGGCTGTTCACTGCCATTTTTGAGCCGCTGCTGCCCACCGGCTGGCGCGTCACGAGCATCATCTCCAACCTACTCATTATCTTGGGCGGCGTCATAATCCTGCGCAACCAGGCCTTCTCGACCGCGACGCTCACCACGATGGTGGTTATCGTGGCCGGCTTTGGCTGGATTGTCGAAGGTGTCATGTCCATTCTGGAGTCCGAGCTTTCGTCCAACCGCGCCCTCGCCATCCTGAGCGGCGCACTTTCCATCATCGCCGGCATATTCGTGTTTATCTATCCGCTGTGGTCGGCCAAGATGCTCGTCATCTTTAGCGGCGCCGCGCTGCTGGTGTTTGGCGTAACGCTGATTGTTCGCGCTATTCAATTTGGCAAACTGGTGCGCTAGATGCCACGAACGCTCTTTATTGATGCAGACGCCTGCCCGGTCACGCGCGAGTCGATTGACTGCGCGCGGCGGGCGGGCGTCGCCGTTGTTATCGCCGGCAACAGCACGCAAAACCTGGAACGGCACATTCGCCGCGACGACCCGCGCGATGCCGAGCACGCGCGACGCGGCTTTTGGGTCACGACGCTCGATGTGAGCGTGGGCGCCGACAGCGCCGACTTTGCCATTGTCGAACGCCTGCAGGCGGGCGACGTGGTCGTGACGCAGGACATTGGCTTGGCGAGCATGGTGCTCGGGCGCGATGCCGCCGCTATCGGTGTGCGCGGGCGCGTCTACGACAAAGCAACCATCGACATGCAGCTGTTTATTCGCCACGAGGAAAAGAAGGTGCGCCGCGCCGGCGGACGCACTCGCGGGCCGGCGGCATTTACCAGCGAAGACCGCGCCCGCTTTAAACGCAACCTCACCGAGCTGCTGCGCTAACCAAGGTAGATTTTTGGGACATGTCCGGAAATCTACCTTTTTGTTTTGGCGATTGACGCGCATCCAACGCCCAAGTCATGGCGGTAGATTTT
>DXLV01000045.1 GCA_019414545.1 Collinsella sp.
GACGACGCGCAGGACTACATCGGGCGCATTGCAAAGCTTCTTAAGCGACGCTGGCATGCCGCAGCGCCCGACTTTTTACGGGCGGGGAGTGCTGTGCCGCAGGTGCTGGGCCCGGCTTCGTGTGTAATCGAGAGAGCCAAGGACCGTTACCGCTTCCATCTGCTTGTGAAGTCGCCCGTGGGGTACCATGTCTCTGATGATGTCGACGCCTGCCTCAAAGAGGTGGGCTCTGTGCGCGGCGTGAGCGTGAGCGTTGACGTCGACGCCTATGATTTGATGTAACAACTCGAAAGGATGGCCATGGAAGCCAACGGAATCGTACTGTCGCCCGACCCTCGTCTGCGCCAGGAGTGCGCCGTCATCGAGGAGATCACCCCGGCGATCGAGGCGCTTGCCGAGAAGATGAAGAAGATGATGTTCGAGAACGGCGGTTGCGGCCTGGCTGCCCCGCAGATCGGCGAGCTCATTCAGCTTGTCACCATCGACTGCGACTACAGCGACAAGAACGACTACGATCCGTACGTGCTCATCAATCCCGTCATTGTTGAGCAGAGCGACCATCTGGTGCCCTTTAGCGAGGGTTGCCTTTCCATTCCTGGCATTAGCTGCGAGATCGAGCGCCCCGATCATGTCGTCGTCGAGGCGTACGACCTGGATGCCAACCTGATTCGCTACGAGGCCTCGGGTGACCTGTTCTGCGTGTGCCTGCAGCACGAGATCGATCACCTGCACGGCAACACCATGTTCGAGCGACTGAAGCCCATGCAGAGGATCAAGGCAGTCAAGGAGTACCAGGACGCCCTGGCCCGCGGCGCTCGACCGGGTGAGACGGAGTAGGTCCCACCGTCCCCGGTGCTGAGCGCCCACATATCATCCCGTGCTCAAACATTCTCGATTTGCTGCGAAACTGCGCGCGGGACGATATGTGGGCGCTCAGCACCGGGGACTGCGTTGTTCTGGCTCGGTTCGCCCGGGTGCCGTTGGGCCAGGGAGGGGCGTCTTCGCTGATAGTCTTTGTTGAGAGGGAGCTGCTTTTATTGCGGCTCTTTCTTTGGTTTTGGGTATATTTGTTTTTGTTGGACTGTTCTGGCGGCTGGGTGCGTTTGCGACCTGGAGCGCTTCTTTTGTAGCCGTCTCGGCTCGTTATTGAGAGGAGACTAACTTTTATGCGTATTGTGTTTATGGGTACGCCTGATTTTGCTGTGCCTTCGCTGGTTTCGCTTGTTGAGGCTGGTAACGAGATTGCGCTTGTTGTTACTCGTCCTGATGCTGTTCGTGGGCGTGGTAAAAAGTTGGAGCCGTCTCCTGTTAAGGCTAAGGCGCTTGAGCTGGGGTTGCCGGTCGTTGAGGCCAATCGTATGACGCCGGAGGTAGTTGAGGCGCTCCAGGCTGCAGATGCCGATATTTTCTGTGTGGCTGCCTATGGCTGCATTTTGCCCGATGAGGTGCTGCAAATGGCGCCGCTTGGTATTGTGAATGTTCATGCTTCGCTGCTGCCTCGTTGGCGTGGCGCCGCTCCTATTCAGCGTGCGATTCTCGCTGGTGACGAGATTGCTGGCGTTTCTATCATGCGCATTGGGCATGGTGTGGATACTGGTGCTTATTGTGCTCAGGCTTCCACGCCTGTTGCCGGTAAGCATGCCGAGGCGCTCACGATGGAGCTTGGCGAGCTTGGCGGCAAACTGCTTGCTGATACGCTTCCGTCGCTTGCCGATTGCTCGGCTGTTTGGACTGAGCAGGATGAGTCGCTTGTGACCCATGCTGCCAAGATTTCCAAACAGGAGATGCGCCTGGATCCGCAGATGGCGGCGCTTGATTGCGTGCGTCATGTGCTGGCCTCATCCGATACCGCTCCCGCTCGTTGCGTGATTGCCGGCAAGACCGTGCGTGTGCTCGATGCTGCGCTGACCGATGTTTCGCTTGGCAAGGGCGGCGTTGACGTTAAGAATAAGCGTGTTTTCCTTGGCCTTTCCGATGGTGCGGTTGAACTGCTCGAGGTTAAGCCCGATGGCAAGCGTGCCATGGCCGCTTCTGCTTGGGCTGCTGGGCTGCAAGGCGCCGATCTTATCTGGGGTGGTTTGTCATGAGCAAGCTGTCTCCCGCGCGCAAGCTTGCGCTCGATGTGCTGATGGAGGCCGATCGCCGCGGTATGTATGCGCGCGACGTGCTGTCCTCTCGCGCATCTGCCAAGGCTATTGACCAGCGCGATTCCGCTTTTGCCGCTCGTTTGGCACTGGGCGTTGCGGCTACCCAGGGTATTTTGGACGAGCTGCTCGATCAGTTTCTCGATAAGCCTAAAAAGGTTGCGCCGCGTGTTCGCATGGCACTTCGTATCTCGGCCTTCGAGATGCTCTATCTGCATACGCCTGGCCGCGTTGCGGTGAGTCAGGGCGTTGAGCTGGTGCGCAGCGGAGCTAAGTCCGCCGCTGGGTTGGCCAATGCCGTGCTGCATAAGGTCGCGGACAACGTTGAGGACTTTGCCACTGCGTCCGATGTAGATGAGTCTGAGCGACGCTTGGTTCGTCTGTCGCGCCTTATGGGTCTTCCTCGCTGGCTGTGCGCTCGCATTATGGCGTCGTTTGACACGCCCGAGGGTGCGCTTAACTTTGCCGGCAATCTGGCCCCCGCGCCGCTGGCCCTGCATGAGAACGCCTTTGCGACTAAGCTCGATCCGTATATTTCGCAGTTTGTGGCACCCGTGTTCCCGGGCTGCCATGCCCCGGTTGATGCCCAGGTTACCGTTGCTTCGGGTGTGTTTGAGCGTGCTGCCGCGGTGGCATCTGATCTCAACGCGCAACTTATCGCCACAGCTGCCACGCGCCCTGGTAGCTGCCTTGAGATTGGTGCTGGTCGTGGCACCAAGACCTATGTGATGATGTGCCAGGCCAAGCGTGCGGGCTATGAGCGTCAGCATACGGCGCTCGATCTGCATGATCGCAAGTGCGATCTGAATCTCGCTCGCCTGCATAAGGCCGGCATTCAGGGCGTTCGTACGGTTTCGGGTGATGCTTGCGAGCTTGATGAGGTGCTCACATCATTTGATGCCATGCTTGGCGAGCCGGTTAAGTTCGACACGGTCTTTATCGACGCGCCGTGCTCTGGCACCGGCACTATGCGCCGTCATCCCGAGATTCCGTGGCGTCTGACCGAAAAGGATGTGACGGTTGAGCTGCCCAAACTGCAGCTGACGATGCTCAAAGAGGCTGCCGCGCGCGTGGCTACTGGCGGCGAGCTCATCTATGCGACGTGCTCGGTCTTTGACGAAGAGAACACGCAGGTCGTGGATGCTTTCCTAAACTCTCCCGAGGGTACCGGTTTTAGCCTGGAGCCGCTCTCCGAGGCGCAGATCCTGCAACTCCCCGAGTTCGATCAGGCCAAGAAGCTCGTATCCGTACGCCAGAACGATCGAGGCCTCTTCCAAAGCGTGCCGGTAAACGCCGACTCCTACGACGGCCACTTCTGCGCCAGGCTGGTCCGCCAGTAAATCGAAGTCCCGTCCCAAATCAGCTAATTTGGGACGGGACTATTTTAGCTACTTTGTGCCTCTTCGATCCGTTCGCCATGAAATACGGTTATTTACTACGTTAAACCGGCTGTCCTCATCCATGCCGAATTTTGTGAAATCAAAACCGCAGGTAGACGGCTTGCCGTTTTTGCAAATACGCTGCTATGCTCGACCAATACGGGTCAAACGTAGTAAATGGGCCGCTTTCGTGGCGCAACTCCAGAGTAGTCAATTTGGGAGCGGGGCTACTTGCCTGTTAGTGGTTGTGTGGGCAGTTGGCGCAGCAGCCGCTGGTGGCGCTGGTGCTGGAGCCGCCGCTTCGCTGGTCGGTGTTGTAGAAGCCGCTGCCCTCAAATTTAATACCGCTGGCCGAGAACGTCTTGGCGGCCGGAGCGCCGCAGCTGGGGCACACGACCTCGGGAGTCTCGGACATAGGATGCTCAACCTCAAACACGTTGCCGCAGCTCGAGCACTTGTAATCGTAGCGCGCCATAATACTTCCTTTTCAGCACAAAGCGGGCAGATTACTCTGCCCGCAAAAATTCAAACGTCTGTAACTGTACCCTATATCGGGCGTTTTATCACGCTTCGCCCCAGAATCTATGCGTGTTGCGCAGGAGCTGTGCGGTTTTGCCCTCGGCGGCCGCAACGTCGGCCTCGTCAGCCTGCCAGGTCCAGTTGCCCGTGGCCACGCCCGGTACGTTCATGCGCGCGTCGTCGCCCAGCCCCAGGACATCCTGCAGCGGCATCATCACCAGGGGAGCGTCGCTTGCCAGCGCATCGCTCATCAGCTTGGCCGCCACCTCAACACCGCTCGGTTCGTCGCCGCCCGCAAAGGAACGCGTACACCAACCCGCGAGCGTCGACGTGTCGTGCGTCGAGGTATACAGGATCTTTCCTGGCGTAGGGTGCACGCCGCAACGGACGTCGTAGTCGCCAAACTCCAGCACGTCCATGCCGGGGAAGCCGCAGGTCGAGGCCATGGCGCGAACGCCGGGCGTCAAATAGCCCAGGTCCTCGGCAATAAAGTTGAGCGGACCCAGCTCGTCATAGGCGGTCTGAAACAGGTCCTTGCCCGGTCCCGCCAGCCAGCGACCTTCGGCGCAAGCCTTGCCAGCGGGGATACTGAAGTAGCTGTGGAAGCCCAAGAAGTGATCCAGACGCACGCGGTCGTAAAGTGAGAACGCACGACGTAGGCGATCCATCCACCAGCTATAGCCGTTCTGCTTCATGTGGTCCCAGCGGAACGTCGGGTTGCCCCACACCTGACCCTCGGGCGCAAAGTTGTCGGGCGGCGCACCGGAGATCTCGATTGCCTTGCCGGTATCGGATAGCCAGAAGTTCTCGGGTTCGCTCCACGCATCTGCCGAATCGTCGGACACGTACATAGGAATATCGCCGATGACCTCGATGCCCTTCTTGTGCGCGTAGTTCATGAGCTCGCACCAGGCTAGGTCAAAGCGGTACTGCATGTACGCCTGAAGCTCGGCCTCGTCGTGGAAGCGCTTGTCGTCAATCAGGTGCTCGTTGTAGCGCGCAACATCTGCCGGCCAATCGTGGCGCGACTCGCCCTCAAAGTATTTCTTGACGGCCATGTAGACGCAGTACTTCTCGAGCCAATCGGCATTGCGATGTTTAAACGCGGTGTACAGCGGATCGGCATCCTCGCCGCCACGGGCCTTCCAAGTTTCAAAGTCGGCCGCCAGCTCCTCGTGGCTTTCGGGCAGCAGGTCGATATTACCTGCAAAGGCCGAAGGACCGGCGTAAGGGGAGCGGAAGAAGTCCGTCGGGTTGACAGGCAGGACCTGCCAGTAGCGCATGCCCATAGCGGCCAGATGGTCGATAAAGCGACGCGTGGGTGCGCCGATCGTACCGGGCTTGCCGTCATCGGTCGGTACCGAGGTGATATGGCACACAACGCCCGCGCCGTGATCGAGCGGCTCCTGCAGGCGCTGCTCGGCATGGTGATAGATGATCGACGAGCCCAGCGGATACAAATCGAGCGTGACCGTGCCGTTGTGGATCTCGCACTCGTGACCGCTGATCACGTCACTCGCGCATTCGTCGAGCGCCGGAATCGTCACGCGGTGCGAATTGCGCAGACTACGGTTAATGATAACCGTCGCGGACTCGCCATCCTTGCCCATGCGGTTGTATGCCAGCACCTCGTCGTTGAGCGCGAAGGCCTTGATCTCGCCGTCAACCATAAACGGCAGGGCGCGGCGCACGGCCGAGGCGTTTTTAAAGATAGCGAGTGTATCGAAGTCGTGCAGGTCTTCCTTCATGGGAAGCGTGCGGCGATTGCCCGGATCGGTCAGGCCCTCAAGGCCGTACTCGTCACCATAGTAAATCGAAGGCACGCCGGGGAACGTCATCTGCATGAGCGTTGCAAGCCAAAAACGGCTCTTGGCCAGGCCCATCGAGTTCTCGTCCAGGCGCCACTTGCTGCGCTCGCACTCGGGTAGCTGCGATTCGTCGGGACCGCCGCCGAGCACCGAGATGATACGTGGGCGGTCGTGGCTCGACAGTAGGTTGAGCGCGCAGGACAGGGCCTCGCGCGGATAATTCTCGCGCAGGGTCTCGATATCCTCGGCTGCCTGGTAGGCGTTCTTATAGCCCATCAAAAAGCCGATGACCATGTCGCGGAAGGGATAATCCATAGCCGAGTCAAGCTCGGATCCCTGCAGATACCGGCGCAAATGGCCATAGCTGATCTTGTTGGAGGCGTCTTCCCAGACTTCGCCGAGCAACAGTGCGTCAGGCTTTTCGGCAAGTACGGCCTTCTTGATCTCGGCCAGGAAGTCGTCGGAAAGCTCATCAGCGACGTCCAGGCGCCAGCCATGAGCGCCGGCACGTAGCCATTTACGGATCACGCCGTCCTTGCCCAGAAGCCGCTCGCGTACCAGCTCGGAGCTCTCATTGATGGCGGGCATGTTGCCCACGCCCCACCAGCAGTCGTACGAGCCGTCCTCGTGGAAATAAAACGCATCGCGCCACGGCGAGTCCTCGCTCTGCCACGCGCCCACGCCGGGGTAGTTGCCGTAGCGGTTGAAATAGATGGAGTCGTCACCCGTATGGTTAAAAACGCCGTCCAGGATGATGGAGATGCCCAGCTTCTCGGCTGCCTGGCACAGCTCAGTAAAGTCCTGCTCAGTGCCCAGGATCGGGTCGATCTTGGTGTAGTCGGCCGTGTCGTAGCGGTGGTTGCTCGCGGCCTCAAAGATGGGGTTGAGGTAGATGGCCGTGAAGCCCAGCTCGGCGATGCGGGGCAGGTCTTCTTGGATGCCCTTGAGCGAGCCGCCGTAGAAGTCCCAGGTCTTGATGGAGCCGTCCTCGGCGCGCTCGTATACGGGCGGCTCGTTCCAGTCCTCGATCATGCGGCGCTGGATTCCGTTGCGCGGTTTTTCGACCTCGGCCAGCGTGCGCTCACGCCAGTTTTCGTCGCGGGCATAGCGGTCGGGGAAGATCTGGTACACCATGCCGCGCTCGTACCAGGCGGGGCGGTTCTCGCGGTGCTTATAGACGGTAATCTGGAAGGACGGCACCTCGGCGTAGTCGTAGGTTACGCCCTCGCCGCCGGTGCGGCCTTGCGGCGCGCCCAGGCGAACCTCGGGCTGGCCCTCGATATTGCATATAAAGCTGTACCAGATAAGACAGGGCTCGGTGCACTCAAGCTCTACGGTAAATATGCCGTCGCCCTCGTGCGTCATGGGATACCGAGACTCACCGATCTCATCGACCCAGGTACGCAGCGTAAGCGTTGCCTGGTTGGGATCGGCATCCTCCAAAATCACCGAGAGTGCAACGGAAGTTCCAGTGGTCACAGCGCCAAACGGAGTGCGAAACTGCGGCAGGCGGCTGTTGTGAATCAATCTCATAGTACGGTCCAGTTCAATAGAATCATGGCCTGCTGGCCATGGGCTTTACGCACAAAACATAAGTATATCTGTTGTACACAGGGTGTATAAACAACATCCGTTTACCATCGGCGAACGGTTGTCCTAGAAAATCGTTTTACCACTACCTACAGAGAAGGGGCGCCCGGTTGGAGCGCCCCTTGTTTAGGGTTTGATGAAGTTTTGAATCGTCTGTATGCTATCGGCGCTTGCGGGTGGCCGTTGCCTTGCGGACGGAGGTCTTCTTGGTCGGAGCCTTTTCCTCGGTCGCGGCAACGGGGGAGACCGGGGCCTTCTTGGCGGGCTCGGGCTTTGTCGTAGCCTTCGGAGCGGTCTTGACCTCAGCGGCCTTCGGTGCCGGCTCGGGCTTGGTCTCCTCTTTGACGGCGGCGGGCATAGCCTCTGCCTTAGGAGCGGCAGCCTTTGCCGTGGTCTTCTTGGCCGTCGTCGTGCGCTTGCGCGTGGTGGTCTTGGCGGTCGGCTTGGCCTCGACAGCTGCTTCGGCCTTGGGCTCGGCAGGCGTCTCCTCGACCTTGACGGCGGGCTTTGCGGCAGCCTTCGGAGCGACCTTGGTCGCAGTAGCCTTGGCGGCCGTCGACTTCGTTGCCGTGGTCTTCTTGGCAGCTGTTGCCTTCTTGGCAGTCGTGGTCGTCTTTTTGGCAGCGGTCTTTGCCGGAGCCTTGGCGGCCGGTTTGGCCTCAGCGACCTCGGCCTTTACCTCGGGAGCAGCCTCGGCGGCCTTCTTGGCAGCGGCGGTCGTGCGCTTGCGCGTGGTCGTTGTTTTGGCAGTAGTTGCCTTAGCAGCGGTGGTCTTGCTCGCAGCGGCCTTCGTGGTCGTAGCCTTCTTAGCCGTTGTCTTGCGGGCGGTCGCCTTCTTGGCGGCAGACTTAGCCGCGGGCTTCACCTCAGGCTCGGGCTCGGGAGCAACCTCGGCCTTCACCTTAGGATCGGCCTTAACGGGCTCAGCTTCAACCGGCTTCTCCTCGGCCTTAGACTCCTCAGCAGCAGCGGGCTCCTCAACAGCCGCCTCAACTACGGCCGCCGGCCTCTCAATCTCCGGATGCATAAAGAAGTACAGGTCCAGATACTTATCGGCCGAGCGCGTCCAGCTAAAGTCCTGGCTCATGGCCTGCGTGACCAGCTGGTTCCAGGCATCGCGGTTGTCCCAGAACAGGCGTGCCGCGCGGAATACCGCATCGCCCATCTCGTCGCCGTTAAAGTTGCTAAACGAGAAGCCCGTGCCCTCGCCGGTAAACTCGTTGTACGGCTGCACGGTGTCCTTGAGGCCACCGGTCTCGCGCACGATGGGCAGCGTGCCGTAGCGCATGGCGATGATCTGCGACAGGCCGCAGGGCTCAAACTTCGAAGGCATTAGGAACATGTCGGCGGCAGCATACATGCGCTGTGACAGCGCCGGATCGAACTCGATGCGTGCGGCCATGGTGCCGGGGTACTTGTCTTGGAAGTAGCGCAGGCCGTCCTCGTAGTCGCGGTCGCCGGTGCCCAGCACCGCCACCTGCACGCCGCCGGACAGGATGCGGTCGAGCGCGTACATGACCAGGTCCATGCCCTTTTGGCGCGTCAGGCGCGTGACCATCACCATAAGCGGGCGGTCGTCGCGAACCTCGAGGCCCAGCTCCTCCTGCAGCTTGGCCTTGCACACGGCCTTGCCGGAACGGTCCCCGACAGTGTAGTTGGCGGCAATGCGCTTGTCGGTCGCCGGATCAAAGCCCGCGACGTCGATGCCATTCAAAATGCCCTGCAGCGCGTACGAACGCTCGCGCAGAACGCCGTCCAGGCCCTCGCCAAACTCGGGCGTCTGTATCTCGTTGGCATAGGTGGGGCTCACCGTAGTGATGGCGTCGGCATAGCGCAGCGCGCCCAGCATGTAGTTGATGCTACAGGCGTCGCAACGCAGCTGCGAGGCAGCCGCCGGAATATGCGCCACACCCAGGATGTCCTCCATTACGGTGTCGCTAAACTGGCCCTGGAACGCCACGTTGTGGATCGAAAACACGGTCTTGACGCGGTCGTACAGCGGCAGGCCCTGGTAGAACTCGCGCAGGAACACGGGCGCCAGCGCGGTCTGCCAGTCGTTGCAGTGCAGGATGTCGCACTCAAAGCCGGCCGGTAGGTGCTGCAGGCTCTCGGTGATGGCCTTGGAGAAGAACGCGAAGCGCTCGCCGTCATCAAAGAAGCCGTACGGATAGTCGCGCGCAAAGTAGCGCTCGTTGTCGATGAACATATAGGTGACGCCGTCGTGCTCGAGCTTCTCGAGCCCGCAGTACTCGTTGCGCCAGCCCAGGCTCACGTAAAAGTCGGAGAAGTGCTCCATCTGCGCCTTGTACTCGTCCTTGATGGTGGCGTACTTGGGCACCATCACGATGACTTCGGCGCCGGCGCGCACGAGCGCCGCAGGCAGCGAGCCCGCCACGTCACCCAGGCCACCGGTCTTCACAAACGGTGCGCACTCGGCCGAGGCAAACACGATCTGCATCTTTTTGCTGGAATCTGCCATATTGTCTCCCATGTTGCAATTCGAGAATAGCCGCCTGGCGCAAACCGGGCGGCTATTCTACATGTTACGAGCGATGTTGCGGTGCCAACGTTAACGTACGATGGTGGTGTCGGAAGTTAACGGAGCCTTGCCCAGCACCAGGATGTTCTCGGGCGTGCCGCGAAGCTCGGTGTTGGTGGGAACCACGTTGTTCTTGTCCAGAATGGCGTTCTCGACGCGGGCGCCGCTCTTGATGATGCAGCTCTGGTTGATGATCGAGTTGGTCACCGAAGCGCCTTCCTCGACCACGACGCCGCGCGACAGAATCGAGTTGCGCACGGTGCCCTTGATGATGCAGCCGGCCGAGATGATCGAGTTGCACGCGTGGCTGCCGGTCGCATAGCGCGAAGGCGGCACGTCGTGGGCCTTGGTCAGGATCGGGCGCTCGGGGTCAAAGAGCTGGTCGGCCACGGTCTGGTCGAGCAGGTCCATGCTGCGGCGATACAGCGACTTCTCGCTAAACACGCCCACGACCTCGCCCTTGTACTCGTAGCTGCACACGTCGATGTTGCCAAAGTCGCCCTGGAGTGCCTCGAGCAGGTCCAGATAGTCGGCGGCCTGGTAGTGGTCGATGATCTCGAGCAGCGTCTCGCGGTTGACGATGCAGCAGTCCATTGACGCGTTGTCGCCATACACGACGCCGGCGCTCACGCCCGTCAGGCGACCGTTCTCGTTAATCTCGAGCTTGGTCTCGTCATCTACGTTGCGCGTGGCCTTGCAGTACACCACGGTCATCTGGGCACCGGAGTTCTCGTGCGCCTCGATGATGGTGTTGAGGTCCATGTTAAAGATGATGTTGGTGCCCATCATCACAACATAGGGCTTGTCCGAGCGCTGGAACAGCGTCTTGTTGGAGATGATGTCGCGCAGCAGGAAGCGCATGCCGCCCTTAGTGGTGCCATACGCGTTGCCGGGCACCATGAACAGGCCGCCCTTCTTGCGGTCCAGGCCCCAGTCCTTGCCCGAGCCCACATGGTCGATCAGCGAGCGATAGTTGCCCGGCATGACGACACCGACGGTCTTGATGCCGGCATTCATCATGTTGGACAGCGGGAAGTCGATCAGGCGGTAGCGGCCCAAAAACGGAACGGACGCGATGGGGCGGTCCTTGAGCAGCACGCTGCCGTAGGTCGAAGAGTAGTTAGCGGTGATATAACCGATGGCCTTGCGATTGATCATCGGATCATTCCCCCTTCCCGATAACGACGTCATTTCCAACGACGGCCGTATCCTTGGTGGTATCGACAGAGCCGAGCTTCACGCCCTCTTCGACCGTGGAGTTCTCGCCCAAAATAGCGCGGCAGATGTGCGCGCCGCTCTTAACGTGCGCACCCGGCAGCAGCACGGAGTCCTCGACCACGGCGCGCTCCTCGATGATGACATCGGTCGAAAGAATCGAGTGGCGAGCGGTGCCGTAGATCTTGCAGCCGTTGGAGACCAGGCAGTCGTCCAGGCGTCCGTCCGGGCCAATGTAGTGCGGCGGACGCGTGGTGATGTTGGACATGATGGGGAAGTGCTTGTCGAACAGATCGAACTCGGGGTTGTTGCCCAGCAGGTCCATCGAGGTCTCGTGGAAGCTGGCGATGGTGCCGACGTCCTTCCAAAAGCCGTGGAACTCGTAGCTGTACAGGCGCTTGTTCTCGCCGAGCAGCTTGGGGATGATGTCCTTGCCAAAGTCGTGGCTCGAGCGCTGGTCCAGAGCGTCCTCCTCGAGTGCCTCGATCAGCACGTCTGCCGAGAAGATGTAGATGCCCATGGACGCGAGATTCGAATCGGGCTTCTCGGGCTTCTCGGTGAACTTGGTGATGCGGCCGTCCTCGGGGTCGGTGGTCAGGATGCCAAAGCGGCTGGCCTCCTCCCACGGCACGGGCATAACGCTCACCGTGAGGTCGGCGTTGTTCTCAATGTGCGTCTTGAGCATCTTGCGGTAGTCCATGCGATACAGGTGATCGCCCGAAAGAATCAGGACGTACTTGGGGTCGTTGGCCTTGATGTAGTCGAGGTTCTGCGTAATGGCGTCGGCCGTGCCCGCATACCAGGCGCCACCGGTCTGCGTCTCGTACGGCGGCAGGATCGACACGCCGCCGTCGCGGCTGTCCAGGTCCCACGCCTCGCCAGAGCCCACATAGGCATGCAGCAGGTAGGGGCGATACTGCGTCAGAACGCCCACCGTGTCGATGCCCGAGTTGGAGCAGTTGGACAGCGAAAAGTCGATAATGCGGAACTTGCCACCAAAGCTAACCGCCGGCTTAGCGATCTTTTGGGTGAGTGCCCCCAATCGGCTGCCCTGTCCTCCTGCGAGGAGCATCGCGATGCATTCTTTCTTACTCATCGATTTCTCCTTCTGTCATCGATGTTCCTAAACCCATTAGCGACGGGCGCGGCGCAACGTCACGCCCGTCGAGTAATGCCGTGCTGGCATAGGGGAGCTCGCGCGCCCTTACGCGTGCCAGATCTCGTCGCGGTACTCGCGAATGGTGCGGTCGGACGAGAACCAGCCGCTCGAGGCGGTGTTGAGCAGGGCCTTGCGGTTCCAGGTCTCCTGGTCGCCATAGCTGCCGGTGAGCTTCTCCCACGCATCCACGTAGCTGCGGAAGTCGGCCATGACCAGGTCGGGGTCGTTGTTGTTCATGAGCTCGTTGTAGATGCTCTCGAAGTTGCCCGAAAGGCCCGCAAAGGTGTTGTCCTTGAGCTCGTCCATCACGCGGCCCAGGCGCTCGCGGTCGCCGTTGAGGGTATCCCACGCAAAGTAGCTGTTAGATGCCCAGAGTTGCTCGACCTCGGGGGCGGTCAGGCCAAAGATGGCCTCGTTCTCGCGACCGGCAAGGTCGGCGATCTCGATGTTGGCGCCGTCGAGGGTACCCAGCGTAATGGCGCCGTTCATCATGAGCTTCATGTTGGACGTGCCCGAGGCCTCCTTGCCGGCCGTGGAAATCTGCTCCGAGATCTCGGCGGCGGGATAGATGAGCTGGGCGTTGCTCACGCGGAAGTTGGGGATAAAGCAGACCTTCATGACCTCGTTCACGCGGGGGTCGTTGTTGATGACGTCGGCCACGGAGTTAATGAGGCGGATGGTCTCCTTGGCAAAGGTGTAGCTCGAGGCAGCCTTGCCGCTAAAGATGAAGGTCGTCGGCGTCACGTGGAAGTTGGGGTCGGCGATGCGACGGTTGTAGATGTCCATCACCTTCATGATGTTCATGAGCTGGCGCTTGTAGGCATGGAAGCGCTTCACCTGAACATCGAAGACGGTGTTGGGGTCGATGACAAGACCAGTCTCGGCCTTGACGTAGGCGGCCAGTCGCTCCTTGTTGGCGCGCTTGGAGGCACCTACGGCCTTCAGGAACTCGGTGTCGTCCTTAAACTCCTTAAGCTTTTCCAGCTCAAAGGCATCCTTGAGCCAGCCATCGCCAATGGCCTCGGTCACGAGCCTGGCGTAGGTGGGGTTGGCCTCGGCAAAGAAGCGACGGTGCGAGATGCCGTTGGTCTTGTTGTTGAACTTCTCGGGCGTCAGGGCATAGAAGTCCTTGAGCACGATGTTCTTGATGATGTCGGAATGGATCTTGGCCACGCCGTTGACGCTGTGGCTGCAGATCACAGACAGGTTGGCCATGCGAATCTCGCCGTCCCACAGGATGGCGGTCTGGCGCAGACGCTCCTGCCAGCCCTCCTGCGTGGTGTCGAAAGACTCGTGCCAACGACGGCTGATCTCGTCGATGATCTGGTACACGCGGGGGAGGAGCTTGGAGAACGTGCCGATTGGCCACTTCTCCAGGGCCTCGGGCAGGATGGTGTGGTTGGTGTAGCTCACGACCTGCGTCACGATGTTCCAGGCGTCATCCCACTCGAGCTTCTTCTCGTCGATGAGGATACGCATGAGCTCGGGGCCGCACATGGCGGGGTGGGTATCGTTGGTGTGGATGGCTACAAACTGCGGCAGCAGCTCCCAGTTCGCGCCGTGCTCCTTCTCAAAGGTGTCGAGCAGGCTGTAGATACCGGCCGAAACAAACAGGTACTCCTGCTTCAGGCGCAGCAGACGGCCGTGCTCGCCGGCGTCGTTGGGGTAGAGGATGGCGCTGATGGCCTCGGCCTCAGCGCGCTCGGCATCGGCCTGGGCATAGTCGCCGCGGTTGAAGGCCTCCAGATCAAAGTGCTCCTCGACCGGCTCGGCGGCCCAGACGCGCAGCTTGTTGACGGTTTCGCCGGCATAGCCCACGACGGGGATGTCATAAGGGACGGCCAGGATGTCCTGCGTGTCTACCGTGCGGTAGAACGTGCGGCCGTTCTCCTCAAAGCCCTCGACGCGGCCGCCAAACTTAATGGTCACGGCCTTGTCCTGACGACGGACTTCCCAAGGATAGCCGTGGGTGAGCCACTCGTCGGTGGCCTCGAC
>DXLV01000046.1:0-13141 GCA_019414545.1 Collinsella sp.
GCACGCGCCCCTTAGCGTCTACCCTCTTCTCATAGGGGGAGCCATCGGAACCGATCAGACGTTCAATTGCGTCCGCAACAAGCGTTGTAAAATCTAGTGATATGAGCATCCCGGTTGCTTCTGTGCTTCGATGCTCTCGTCTTTAGCGCCCTCCGTTCAGTGGAGGACTGACGGTAGGTGACGTAAAACAAGAAAAGGGAGCAAGCGCAAATGAAAGCAACCGAGGCAAATCTGCTCGACCTTATGGGCGTGGCGAAGATGCAGTTCGTCATTCCTGTGTACCAGCGAGTTTATTCGTGGAGCGTAAAAGAGTGCGAAGTGCTTTGGGATGACGTCATGCGAGCGGGTCGTGATGACGTGCCGCATTTCGTGGGGTCGATGCTTTATATACCTGAGTCCGAGAGCTCGGCCACAAGCATCTCGCGCGTGCTCCTGATCGATGGACAACAGCGCATGACGACGTTCTCATTGATGATTGCCGCCTTAGCTGATTATTTGGAGAGCAATCCGGACAAGGCTGGTTTCCTTGGGGATCTCAAGATCTCGGCTCTGCGAAAGAATTACCTCTTTAACGATGACGACTACAACGGCCTGGCGCGTTACAAGCTAGTGCTTTCGCAGGACGATAAAGAGACGCTGTTTTCCATCGTGTCTGGGTTTCCCATGCCAGATGAAAAATCGGATCGGATCGTCGAGAACCATGCGTTCTTCCGCGAAAAGATGCGCGGGAAATCATTCGACCCTGCAAGACTTTGGGCGGGGCTAAACCGCGTGCAGGTCATCGACACTAAGCTCACCGCTGGCGTCGATAATGCCCAGCTCATATTTGAGTCTATGAACTCCAAGGGCAAGCCGCTCACACCTATTGACCTCATTCGTAACTACGTTCTTATGTCGCTTCCCGACGACGAGCAGACCAAGCTCTACGAGGGTTACTGGCATCCGCTCGAGCTCTTGTTCGGAAAAGCTGGCGAGGAAGAGTTCAATGCATTTATTTGGTACTGGCTGTGGCTCAAAGTTCCCAATAGGATGCCGAAGGAAAACGAGGCCTACCACGAGTTCAAACGCTATTTCGCTGACGACTACGATGGGGATACCGAGGGTCTGCTGAAGGAACTCCGCGAATATGCGCAAAGATATGCCAGGTTATTCCTTGGCAAGGAAAAAGACGAGGGCCTACGCCGAGTGTTCGGTAGAATTGCCTGTCTTTATGTGAAGCCGGTTAGACCTTTGCTGATGCTGCTTTACTCGGTTTATGAAGGAGGCAGGATTGACCGCAATACGTTTTTACGTATCTGCGAGACTATCGAGTCGTTTCTGTTCAGACGGGCGGTTTGCGGCAGGCTTACCACGGGTCTAAATAATTTCTTTGCCGGCATGTATCGCAACCTTGAGCAACAGGACGATATAGAGGAGTACGTTACGGCGATGCTCCTTATCCACAGCAGCGGTATGACCGCGTACTTCCCAACAGACGAGCATTTTGTCGAGGAGTTTAAGACGCGTGACTGCTACAATCGCTTCTCCAAAAAGCGCTATTACCTGGAGCGCATTGAGAACTGGCACCACCCGAAGGAGCCCATCTCGGCTGACGATTACCAGATTGAGCACGTCATGCCCCAGACGATCGATGATGAACACGGCTGGAAGGAATCGCTTGGTGAGAACTGGGAAGACATCCACGACAGGTTGTGCAACAACTTGGGAAACCTAACGCTGACGGGTTACAACCAGGAGTACTCAAACCGGTCGTTCTCGGACAAGCTCAACCTCCCTGACGTGGGACTTATGTGCAGCCCACTCTACCTAAACAAGTCGATTGCCTCGCATGAAAAATGGGGCGAGGAGGAGATTGGGCAGCGTGCGGACGAGCTGGCGAAAGAGGCGTGCGAGATATGGAAGTACCCCGATCTTCCGGCAGATGTCGTCGACAAGTATCGCCCCTCTCGTGGGGAGTCTGACGAGGCGCCTATCTGGACTCTGCAGGAGAATCACCCAACTTTTGCCGAAGGCGGACTCAACCAGAAGCTTTTCGATGAGGTGTGCGAGTCCGTTCTGATTGGTAACCCTTCGTGGGAGTCCTATATAGCCAAGTACTATGTGGGCTTCAGGTCGGGCAAGCGAAAATTGCACGCCGTGCTAGAAGGCAGGACCAGCAATGGTGGCTGGATTGCCGTTGGCCTGGCAAAGAGTGTGGACGAGCTGATTGACCCGGAGGCCATGTGCCAGGACAAACGCACGCAGGGCGGATTTGGGCCGGGTATGCCGACCTATGTTGCACTCCGTAGCGCTGACGATATCCCCGTGGTGCTCGATCTCATAAAGCAATGCTAGGCAAGGGCCGGGAATCTAATTCTCGGCCCTTGCCAGCTCGGAATTGCCGATGGCTTATCCGTCCGTCTACACCTCCGCAATCCCACGCGCCGCACTCAACAGCTCGTACTCCCTCTGGCTCCACTGGCGCAGTTCAGCGGCGTCGACGGCGTCGCGGCACAGGTCCAGGAACACCTCGGCGCCCTCGCAGAAGCACTCACGGGCAAAGTCACCCGAGCCGCTTGCGACGCACGAGCCGTCGGCAAAGAGCTTCCAGCTGGACGACTCGCGCGAGTCGTCTCCGAGCAGCTTGATCTGTAGCACGTGCGGGTCGCCGGCAACGTAGAGCTCTTCCTCGAGCACCCGCACGGTAAAGCGCATCTGGTGGGAGAGGCTGCTCTTGACCATGGCCGAGGCATAGCCGTTCGGCTTGTCCAGAAGATGCATTCGTTTTGGCTTGGCTGCCAGGTTGTGGAAATTGCGCTCGCTGCGCACAGAGAAATTGTCCATACGGATTCCTTTCATCGATGTTGGCAGGGCCACCGTGCCTCTTGGCCGGTTGGCGTCGGGATCGTGGAGCCAACTCTCTACCCCGACTCTGGATAAAACGCGCCCGCTCCTTGCTGGCACGATGGAGTCTATCAGCGCGCGCGGACACAAATCAAGCGCCGCCTGCGAAATGATGTGCAGACGGCGCTTGATTTCGCCGGCCGCTGTTAGGCTTAAATTCGAAAAAATGTCGAAATATCCCGTGTAAAAGTACGGAAAAGTGTCGTAATACACACTTTAAAACCTCGAAAAAGTGTCGAAATGAGCATCTAGCAACCACGGAAAAGTGTATCCTAGTGCTAAAACAGCACGTAATAAGGGGTACGCTTATGCTGCAGAGAAAAGCAAAAGCACAGTTTGAATCTTGGCTTGCCTTGTCGCCTAACAAGGCTCTTTTGGTCAAGGGCGCCCGACAGGTAGGAAAGTCATATTTGGTCAACGTCTTTGCAAGCGAATCGTTCGAAAATGTCGTGACGTTCGACCTTATCGCCGACGCGTCCGTGCGCGATTCGTTTTTGGCGGCAAAAAGCGCGGATGACCTGCTTATGCGCATGTCTATTGCTGCAACGCAGCCGATGGTTGCGAACAAGACCGTTGTGATTATCGACGAGGTGCAGCGATGCCCCAACGTAGTGACGTTTATCAAATACCTGGTCCAGCGCGGCGACTTTCGATACATCCTTACCGGATCGCTCCTTGGCGTTGAGCTCGAGGGCATCGATTCCCTGCCGGTGGGGTATGTCGAGCAGGTCCAGATGTACCCGCTCGACTTTGAGGAGTTTTGCTGGGCAAATGGCGTTGGTGCCAGCGTGTTTGACATGCTCAGGGGCCGTCTAAAGGATGAAGGGGAGCTCCCCGGCTATCTGTATGACCGCTTGCTCGATCTGTTCCACCAGTATGTGGTGGTGGGAGGCATGCCCGACGCGGTCAATTCCTTCTTGGCGACGCGCAATGTCGACGAGGTTCGAAACATCCACCGCGATCTTCACGCCCTGTATCGCGATGACATCGCAAAGTACGCTCCGCCTGAGCTACGCTTGGTTATTCGCGATATCTATGATCTGATTCCCAGCGAGGCCGGCTCCAAAAACAAGCGATTCAAACTGTCATCGATTAACGGTGTCAAACGTTTTTCGCAGGTGACAGATCATTTTCTCTGGCTATCGGAGGCGGGTGTCACGCTTCCCGTGTATAACGTAACGGCGCCCGTGGCACCCCTTTTATTGGGGGAGCAACGAAATCTGTTCAAGCTGTTTTACTTGGACACCGGAATGCTCATGTCGTCGTATTCCAAAAGGGTTGCCCAAGGCGTTTTTGATGGGGAGGCGGAAGACGCCTTTGGTATGAACATGGGGGCGGCGTTTGAGGGCTTCGTTGCCCAAGAGCTCAAAGCCCACGGATTCAGATTGCGCTACTTTACGTCTAAAAAAGTCGGCGAGCTCGATTTTGTGGAGGAGACGCTCGATGGGGAGGTCCTTGCCATCGAGGTCAAGTCGGGCAAGAGCTTTAAGTCCCATGCGGCGCTCGACAACGCACTTGCGACGAAGGGCTACGGAATCGATCGCGCCCTGGTACTTGCGGAATGTAATCTTCACCGCGATGGTGACGTGCTGTATCTGCCCATCTTTATGGCAGGGCTTTTGGAGCCGTAACATGCCGCCGGCTCTTCCGGCCCTCCCTTAACCCCCGCTACTCGTCCCCGTCGTTGGGGTCGCCCTTGAGGGTGTTGATGTCCAGGTACTGGTTATCGTCCTCTTTTTGCTGGGTCTCCGACTCCGCTTGGGTGGGGCCGCGGAACAGCTGGAATCCCTCAAACGCAATGACGCCGAGCAGGGCAATGATAATGGCGATAAAGGCAACCTTGACTGCCTGCGGAAATTCCGAGAAACGCAGCGCCTTTTCCTCGGCGTAATAATCGGCAAAGCGCTCTTCGCCCGTGCTTTTGGTATACGCCGGCGCGGACGCGGCCTCCGGGTCATATTCCGGTGCAGGCGTGGCAGCGTACGGATCGTTGAGATAATCGCTCGATGCGGTGCCATAATCCTCGGTCTCGATGCGACCGGTGCCAGCATAGCCATCGGAATAATCGGAATATGCCGCACCGCCCTCATAGTCCGCGGCGCTCGTGTTGGCGGCAAAAAGCGGGTTAACTGGAACATCGAGCGCCGGCATGCCGGTAGAGGTCTCATCCAGATCGGTTGCAGCCCAGGAATCGTAGGCAACTTGATGGGCAACGGGCTCGTCGAGCCTTGCGACCGGAGGCTTGCGTGCCGCAGGAACAGGCAACTGCTGGGCGCTGTACATAACGGTGCTGTCGGCCGATTTGTTCCGCGTCGCTGCAGCGAGAAATGCTGCCGTCTCGGACGGGTCGCTTGCGGGGCGGGGAGCGGGCGTGGGCGCCGAAGTGGGTGCGGGCGTAGGCGCGGGCGTCGAAACAGCCGACTGCGCAGGAGTCGGCGCAGATGCGGTCTTAGGCGCAAGTGCGGGATTGGGGTTTGACGGGCGAGCCCCGCCGCCCATGAGTTCGTCGGCGGTCCACGGGCGATCATCCATCACGTCGTCAAGGCTCAGCGAAAACAAGTCGTCTTCACCCTCATCGAACATGCGGTGCACATGTCCACCAATTGCCGGAATCAATCCGCGACCGGTGCATGATGCCTTGCTCAACGCCATTCTGTTCCACCCTTTCGAAATACTAATGACATCGATTATATGGAACTTTCCAAGCGGCTCGGTCTTGGATTCATGCTTTCCAGAACTCGCGCCCAAAAGGGGAGAGGCAATCCAGGCGAGTGCCTACTTGTCGCCTGCTGCCGCCTTGGCCTCATTGAGGTAGCTATAGAAGCTGTACTTGGAGATGCCAAAGAACTCGCAGGCGCGCTCGCTCGACTTGGAAATGAGGAAGGCGCCGCGACGGTCAAGGTAGCCAATGGCACGAATGCGCTCGTCTTTGGTCATGAGTGCCGCGGGCTTGCCCACAAACTGCTCGCACTCGTGCAGCAGGTCTTCGAGCAGGTCGCCGATGTTCTTGGTAATGGGCTCGGGTTCGGTATAGCCCGTGCCGCCGGTGCCGGTAAAGGCGTCGAGCGAACGCTCAAAAGCCTTCATAAGCGTAATGTCAAAGTTGATGCCCAAAATGCCGACAGGCTTGCCCTCATCGTTGCGGATAAAGATCGTCGAGGACTTGAGCAGCTTGCCATCGGTGGTTTTGGTGAGGTATGGCTCGCGGTCGTGTACGTCGGTGGCGCCCTCGTGCATGGACTCAAACACAATATGGCTGGGGCCGTCACCCAGTTTGCGCCCGCTGACGTGGCCGTTTTCGATCACTACGATGGAGTGGTCCACGTCATCGGTCTCCAGATCGTGGACGACGATTTCGCAGTTGGGGCCAAATTGGAGCGCCAGACCGTGTGCAAGGCGCTTATAGAACTCAATCTGTGCGGGGGTCATGGGTGCCTTCCTAAAAATTAGTTTGGGCTCACTGTGCCATAAACCCCACTTGTTCGCAAATAACGAAAGCGTCGCTGTGTTATGTGACCGTTCGGCGGCGAAAAGGTACCGATTACGGCAACAAACAATTTGTTAGGTTTTCCAATCAAAAAGTGTGATAGAACAGTGCTAACAAACTTTTTGTTTGGCATCCACATAAAAGTTCAGCCGTGTGAATGGGATCGGGCTGAAACGCGTATGCGGGGGCCGGCAAGAGAGAACTTAAGGAGTTCACCGTATGGCCGATAAGATCCAGTGGGCGGGCAACACGATGCCCAAGAGCGATGACAAGCACTTGGGAATCATGAGCCTCGACCACGTGAAGAAGGCCCGCGCCTTCCACCAGTCGTTCCCCCAGTACACCGTCACTCCGCTTGCCCGCCTGGATGGCCAGGCCGCGCGCCTGGGCCTGTCCAACCTGTGCGTTAAGGACGAGAGCTATCGCTTTGGCCTCAACGCCTTTAAGGTCCTGGGCGGTTCGTTTGCCATGGCCAACTACATTGCCGACGAGACCGGCAAGGACGTTGCCGAGTGCACCTTCGATTACCTGACCTCCGATCAGCTTGCCAAGGACTTTGGCCAGGCCACCTTCTTTACCGCCACCGACGGCAACCATGGCCGCGGCGTGGCATGGGCTGCCAACAAGCTGGGCCAGAAGGCCGTCGTGCACATGCCCAAGGGTTCCACCAAGCCCCGCTTCGATAACATCGCCGCCGAGGGCGCCACGGTGACCATCGAAGAGGTCAACTACGACGAGTGCGTGCGCATGGCCGCCGCCGAGGCCGATGCCTGCGAGCGCGGCGTCATCGTTCAGGACACCGCCTGGGAGGGCTACGAGAAGATTCCGTCCTGGATCATGGAGGGCTACGGCACCATGGCTTCCGAGGCTGCCGAGCAACTGCGCGAGATGGCCATCAACCGCCCGACGCACGTCTTTGTCCAGGCTGGCGTAGGCTCGCTCGCCGGCGCCGTGGTGGGCTACTTCACCAACCTGTATCCCGATAACCCGCCCACCTTCGTCGTGGTCGAGTGCGCTCCTGCCGCCTGCCTGTACAAGGGCGCTGCCGCCGGCGACGGCGATCCGCGCATCGTGGACGGCGACATGCCCTCCATCATGGCCGGTCTGTGCTGCGGCGAGCCTAATATTCTGGGCTGGGATATCCTGCGCAACCACACCACCGCGTTCGTGTCCTGCCCCGACTGGGTCACCGCTCGCGGCATGCGCACCCTGGGTGCTCCCGAGAAGGGCGACCCGCGCGTCATCTCCGGCGAGTCCGGCGCGGTGACCACCGGCCTGGTCGAGACCCTCATGCTCGATCCCGAGTACGCCGAGCTCAAGGAGCTCATCGGTCTGGACAAGACGAGCTCCGTGCTCTGCTTCTCCACCGAGGGCGATACGGATCCCGACCAGTATCGCCGTATTGTTTGGGAAGGCGAATATCCCACTTGCTAATCGTTAGGGCGGAGTAAATAGGTATCGCTCCGCCACCTCACAGGTAGATTCCTTCGTTTGAAAGGTTATGAACAATGGCTAAAGAACTCGATTTCGACGCTATCAAGGCTGCTGCTGAGTCTCACCGCGCTGACATGACCCGCTTCCTGCGCGCTATGATCTCCCATCCCTCTGAGTCCTGCGAGGAGGGTGAGGTTGTCGCTTGCATCAAGGCCGAGATGGAGAGCCTTGGCTATGACGAGGTCAAGGTCGACGGCCTGGGCAACGTTATGGGCTTTATGGGCGAGGGCGACAAGATCATCGCCATCGACTCCCACATCGACACCGTCGGCATCGGCAACATCGAGAACTGGGATGCCGATCCCTATGAGGGCTACGAGACCGACGAGATCATCTACGGCCGCGGCGGCTCCGACCAGGAGGGTGGCATGGCTTCTGCTACCTACGCTGCCAAGATGATGAAGGACATGGGCCTCATCCCCGAGGGCTACAAGATCATGGTCGTCGGCACCGTCCAGGAAGAGGACTGCGACGGCATGTGCTGGCAGTACATCTACAACAAGGACGGCATTAAGCCCGAGTTCGTCATTTCCACTGAGCCCACCGACGGCGGCATCTATCGCGGTCACCGCGGCCGCATGGAGATCCGCGTCGACGTTCACGGCACCTCCTGCCACGGTTCCGCTCCCGACCGCGGCGACAACGCCATCTACAAGATGGCCGACATCATCGCCGACGTCCGCGCCCTCAACAACAACGGCTGCGACGAGTCGACCGACATCAAGGGCCTCGTCAAGATGCTCGACCCCAAGTACAACCCCGAGCACTTTGAGGACGCCCGCTTCCTGGGCCGCGGCACCTGCACCGTCAGCCAGATCTTCTACACCAGCCCCAGCCGCTGCGCTGTCGCTGACTCCTGCGCCATCTCCATCGACCGTCGCATGACCGCCGGCGAGACCTGGGAGTCCTGCCTGGACGAGATCCGCAACCTGCCGGCCGCCAAGAAGTACGGCGACGACGTGAAGGTCTCCATGTACATGTACGACCGTCCGTCCTGGACCGGAGAGGTCTACGAGACCGAGGCTTACTTCCCCACGTGGATCAACAAGGAGACCGCTCCGCACGTCAAGGCCCTCGTCGACGCCCACAAGGCCATGTTCGGTGACGAGCGCATCGGCTGCGAGCCCAGCATGGACAAGCGCACCGGTCGTCCGCTGTGCGACAAGTGGACCTTCTCCACGAACTGCGTTTCCATCCAGGGCCGCTATGGCATCCCCTGCGTTGGCTTTGGCCCGGGTGCCGAGTCTCAGGCTCACGCTCCCAACGAGGTCACCTACAAGGACGACCTGGTCACCGCTGCCGCCATGTATGTTGCTGCTTTGAACCTCTACGATCCGAGCCAGGCCGATGGCGACGCTACCGTGTTCCGCGCTGGTCTGACCAACAACAAGATCGACTAGTCCCATTCCTTGATCTTGTTGAGCCGGGGACTGCCTGTGTCCCCGGCACCCCCTGTTGACTTGGGGCCCGCGGTCGTTATCTCCCATGCTTCCTCAACGGTAGCGGGTCCTCGTCATAGCGCTCTGCATGTTCTAGCCACACGCGCATGCCGGAGCACATCTACTCATTGCGATCGTTTCATCTATGGAAAGGATATTTACATGGACGCCAAGTTTACCGAGCTCGTCGAGCAGCTGAACGGCCTCGATTTTAAGGGCATGTACGGCAGCGACTTCCTGCACACCTGGGATAAGACCACCGATGAGCTCAAGGCTCTCTACATCGTTGCCGACGCCCTGCGCGAGCTGCGTGAGAACAACGTTTCGTCCAAGATCTTCGACTCGGGCCTGGCCGTCTCCCTGTTCCGCGACAACTCCACCCGTACGCGCTTCTCCTTCTCTAAGGCCGCCAACCTGCTCGGCCTCGAGCTGCAGGACCTGGACGAGAAGAAGTCCCAGATCGCTCACGGCGAGACCGTCCGCGAGACCGCTACCATGATCTCCTTCATGGCCGACGTCATCGGCATCCGCGACGACATGTACATCGGCAAGGGCGACGCCTACATGGCCGAGGTCTCCGAGTCTGTCCAGCAGGCCTACGAGGACGGCGTTCTGGATCACCGTCCCACGCTCATCTCCCTGCAGTCCGACTCCGATCACCCCACGCAGTCCTCTGCCGACATGCTCTACCTCATCAACGAGTTTGGCGGTCTTGAGAACCTCAAGGGCAAGAAGGTTGCCGTCACCTGGGCCTATTCGCCCTCTTACGGCAAGCCGCTGTCCTGCCCGCAGTCGCTGATCAGCCTGCTGCCCCGCTTTGGCATGGACGTCACCCTGGCCCACCCCGAGGGCTACGACCTCATGCCCGAGGTCGTCGAGCGCGCCAAGGGCTATGCCGCCGAGTCCGGCACCACCTTTAAGCAGGTCAACACCATGGCCGAGGCCTTCGAGGGCGCCGACATCGTGATCCCCAAGAGCTGGGCTCCGTTTGCCGCCATGGAGAAGCGTACCAACCTGTACGCCGAGGGCGACGACGCCGGCATCGCAGCGCTCGAGAAGGAGCTGCTCGCTCAGAACGCCACCCATCAGGACTGGTGCTCCACGACCGAGCTCATGGAGAAGACCGCCAACGGCCAGGACACCATCTTTATGCATCCGCTGCCCGCCGACATCTCCGGTGCCTCCTGCGAGCACGGCGAGGTCAACGCCGACGTCTTTGACATGCATCGTGTGGGCATGTACAAGGAGGCCAGCTACAAGCCGTACGCCATCGCAGCCATGATGTTCCTGCAGAAGGTTGCCGATCCCGCCGCTACCCTCAAGGCCCTCGACGAGCGCAACACCGCCCGTTGGTTCCAGGCCTAAAGCCGCGCTGAGGTAAGCCATGTAAAGGGGGCGCTCTGCCAACCGGCGGGGTGCCCCTTTTTGCATCGTGGGCGTGCGGGATAAGCGCTTTCGATGTAGATGCCCCGCGACACGAGTTATGGGTACGATGGTTTCAGGGGAGGTATCGCCATGAAACTTGGTTGCGTCATTATGGCTTCGGGCGAGGGCAAGCGGTTTGGCTCTAACAAGATGCTTGCCGATATCTATGGCAAGCCGCTGATTGCGCGGACCATCGATTCGGTTCCCCGGGGCTTTGACGTCGTGGTTTCGACGCGTTGGCCCGAGGTCGCCCAGATTTGCGAGGACAAGCATTGCCCGTGTGTGCTGCACGATGGCAAGCTGCGCAGCGAAAGCGTCCGTGCGGGCCTTTCGTGGGGAGTCGAACGCAACTGGAAAGGTTGCCTCTTTTTGCCGGGCGACCAGCCGCTCGTGAGTTCAGATTCTTTTGAGGCTATGGTTCGTGCATTTGACGAGCGTGGCCGCAAGCATCCGGTGCGTCTTGCGTGCAACGGTGAGCCTTCGAGCCCGGTGCTCTTTCCGGCGGAACTGTTCGATGCACTTATGTGTCTTGAGGGTAAGGACGGCGGCGGTTCGATCCTCAAGGACCGTACCGACGTGGTGCTGGTCGAGGCGCGTGCCTACGAGCTGTGGGACGTCGATACCGTCAAGGGACAGCGACGCATAACGGAGCATATTGCCGCCTGCTCGTATTTTGATCGCGTGGCCAACTGCATCAATCAATAAGGAGCAATTATGATCATCATCAAAAACGGCGCGCTCGTGACGCCACAGGGACTTCGCCGCGCCGATCTTGCCATGGAGGGCGACAAGATCGTGCGGATCGCCGCGGCGATTGAGCCGGCCGAGGGCGATACCGTCGAGGATGCTGCGGGCTGCTGGGTGTTCCCGGGCTTTATCGATGGGCACACGCACATGCAGTGCTGGACCGGCATGGATTGGACAGCCGATAGCTTTGAGACCGGCACGCGCGCGGCTGCCTGCGGCGGCACGACGACCATTGTGGACTACGCGACGGCCGATCGCGGCGTGACCATGCCCGATGCCTTGGTCGAGTGGCATCATCGCGCCGACGGCACCTGCACCGCCAACTATGCCTTCCATATGGCGCTTGCCGAGTGGAATGAGCGCAACCGCGCCGATCTTTCGGCCATGCGCGAGGCGGGCGTGTCGTCGTTTAAGACCTACTTTGCCTACGACCATCTGCGCCTGGACGATGCCGAGGCGCTCGAGGTGCTGGAGGAGCTCAAGCGCGTGGGCGGTATCCTGTGCGTGCATTGCGAGAACGGCACGTTGGTCAACGCGCTGCAGAAGCGCGTGTTTGAGCAGGGTATCCACGGGCCCGAGGGCCATGCGCTCAGCCGTCCGGACGTGTGTGAGGCCGAGGCCGCGAGCCGCCTGCTGTATCTGGCGCACTTGGCCGGGGACGCTCCGGTCAACGTGGTGCACCTTTCGACCAAGCTGGGGCTCGAGGCCATTCGCGCTGCCAAAGCGCACGGGCAGAAGAACATCTATGTCGAGACCTGCCCTCAGTATCTGATGCTCGACGACACCTGCTATCTGGAGCAGGGCGAGGACGGCTTTGCGGGCGCCAAGTACGTGATGAGCCCGCCGCTGCGCCATGCCGGTGACCGTGCCGCGCTGCGCGAGGCGCTTGTGGCTGGCGAGATCGATACTATTGCGACCGATCATTGCAGCTTTAACCTGCACGGGCAAAAGGACCGAGGACGCGATGATTTCCGCGCGATTCCCAACGGCGGGCCCGGCGTGGAGCATCGTCCCGTTGCGATTGCCACGAGCTTTGAGGGACAGCTGGGTCCCGAGGATCTGTGCCGCTTGATGAGCGAGAATCCGGCGCGCGTTTTTGGCATGTATCCGCGCAAGGGCTGTCTTGCCGAGGGCGCCGATGCCGACGTGTGCGTGTGGGATCCGTGCGCGCGTTGGACGATCAGCGCCGCGACGCAGCATCAGGCCGTGGACTACACGCCGCTCGAGGGCTTTGAGGCACATGGCCGCGCCAAGGCCGTGTTTGTGAACGGCGTGCTGGCGGCACGCGACGGCGAGCCCACCGGAGCCCAACCCGGCCGCTACGTCCCCCGCTAACAGGAAGGCCGCTAAATTAGCTACCCCTGGAGGCTGGTGGCGATGAGGGGGCGGCCGAGGGCTGCCTCGAAGCGATCTGCCATTGTTGGGTCGGCAAGCGTGTCGACTTGGTTGAGCATGATGTGGGCATTGTTGAGGTTCAGCATCTGCAGCTCGGCATTGAGCACCTGGGCGACGCGCTCTGGGGTGGCAGCGTCGGTGGGCTCGCAGCCGCAGCGCTCGCAGAAGAGCTCGGGGCGGTGGACAACCTCGGCGACGGGCTTGCCCAGCCCCGAGGCGCCGACGACCCAGACAACGTTTGCCGTGGCGGCGGGAATAACCGGCTCCCAGG
>DXLV01000046.1:13151-14017 GCA_019414545.1 Collinsella sp.
GAGCTTGCCTGTCTCCGGGTTCAAAACACCCGCCTGGCAGATACTTCCTCGGACAAGTCCCGCGCATGCCTCGCAGGTGCAGCCGGGAACATGCAGGGCCCCCGGCTTCCAAGGCGCGGCGTCCAGGCGACGGCTCGACCCGTCCCACGGCACGCCGGCGACGGGGAACATGCGCGTGGTGGTGCAGAGGAGCACGCGGCCGCCAGCGCGCATGAGCTCGAGACCCAGCGTCTTGAGCAAGGTCGACTTGCCTCCGCTGCCGATAATTGCGGTAATGCCCGGCTCGATCCTGAGCGCCGAGGCAAGATTGCCGCTAACCGTTTCCATCTGTTCACCGCCGTATAATACTGTGATAATAAATAATCATCAGAGTAGCGGTCGAACCGCTTTTGCTCTGCTCAAACCGTAGCACAGGGAGGTGCCCCGGGAATGCTCGTTTATGTTCGCGGCGCCGGCGATATCGCCACGGGTGTCGCTGCCCGTTTGGTGCGCGCCGGCGTGTCGGTCGTCATGGCCGATATCGCGGTCCCCACGTGCATCCGTCGTACAATCAGTTTTTGCGAGGCCATTCGCTTGGGCGAGGTCCAGGTCGAGGGTATTTGCGCCCGCTTGGCGCAGACGCCGACGGAGGTGCTTGCAATTACCGAGGCCGGAGACGTCGCCGTCGTGGTAGACCCCCAGGCCAAGATGCTCGACGAACTGAAGCCCGCGGCCGTGGTGGACGCGATTCTGGCCAAGCGCAACTTGGGCACCACGCGCGATATGGCGCCTGTCGTTATTGCCGTGGGACCGGGCTTCACCGCGCCGGTTGACTGCGACGCAGCGGTCGAAACCATGCGCGGGCATTTTTTGGGCCGCGTCATTAC